>CAYPGL010000184.1:0-3315 GCA_964410035.1 uncultured Qipengyuania sp.
CCGGGACACGTTTCGAGCTGACCCGCGGCGAGATCGACTTCGACGAGAGCGTCCCAATCGATCCGACGCTGGACATTCGCGCAGAAACCGAGCGTGACGGCGTGGATGTCATCGTGACGGTAACCGGTACGGTCAGCCAGACCGAGATTGCCTTTTCATCCGATCCTGCCTTGCCGGAAGAGGAAATCTTGGCCCGCTTGCTATTCGGCGGTTCGATTACGACGCTTTCGGCGACCGATGCTCTTCAACTGGGCGCCGCTGTCGCCAGCCTCCGTGGCGGGGGCGGGCTGGACCCGATAAATCAGTTGCGCAGCGCCATTGGCCTGGACCGCTTACGGATCGTGTCTGCCGATCCGGCTCTGGGACGGGAAACGGGAGTGGCGCTTGGCAAGAATTTCGGGCGCCGGTTCTACGTCGAGATCATCACCGATGGCCGCGGATACAGTGCGACCGAGGTCGAGTTTCGCGTTACAAGTTGGCTGTCAGTGCTCGCAAGCGTATCGACCATCGGTCGCGAAAGTGTCGTCGCGGAAATCAGCCGCGACTACTAATCTCCTTGAGCATCAATTGTCGGCCGCTTCCTCAGGTACGAGAACGGTGTCGAGAGGAATGATCACCCCGTTCGTCGCCGCGGTCGCACCGTTGGTAAGACGAGCGGTCGATCCCCCGCTATTCGCGACGGTGATTGTTTCGCCCTCTCTCGAAAATGTGACCTCGCCGCCCCCGAGGGTCGTCATGGTGACCTCTCCATCCTGCTCGTCCAGAGCCTGCGCAATATTTTCGGGCGTCAGGTGTCCTGGCAGGATATGCTCACGTAACAGGCCGACAAGAACCGGCCGCTGCTCCTCGGTCAGGAGCGTCTGTCCGTCTTCGCCCAAGGCTTCGAAGGCCGCATCGTTCGGAGCCAATAGCGTGTAGCTTGCAGGTCCGTCGAAGATGGAACCGAGTTGGGATTCAGAGATCGCTCCGTTCAGGTTGGACAGATCCGGCAGGTCGTTCAGCGATGCCGCAACCGTCCGGGTCGCCTCTTGCTGTGTCGCGGCATCCTCGCCTGCTTCGGCCGTATCCGATGCGTCCGAGCAGGCCGGGAGCAGGGAAAAGACTGCTATCGCCCCGGCCAGCACGAAAGGTTTCGTGAAACGTTTCATCGTATCTCTCCGGAATCAGATCAGCAGGTCGATGGCGGCCGCCACCAAGCGGGTTTCGGGATCCACTTGGTAGATGTAGCCGTCGGAATAACGATACATGTATTCCGGCGTATCGTAATACCTGTCGCGATAAGCGTAAGGCACGTTGTAAACATCGTAACCCGTCGGCATCTGCTGGCCGATCGTGAACTCGTCGCCGGTAATCAGTGCTGCGATGGAAGTAATTGCCGCATCGTCGGGATTGACCCGATAGATCACATTGTCGGCATATCGATACCGATCCGGTCCTCCGAGATCGTAATAGTCAACATAATAGTCCGGCACGTTGTAGCTCTGATACCCGCTCGGCCAAGGATTGCCGATTCCTAGCGCCCCGCCCAGCAGGGGTAGCCAGCTGGCGATGCCACCACCGTCGCCGTAGCGAACTAGATAACCGTCGTTGTAGTAATAGTCCCCGCGGCGATCATAATTGTTCAACCCGAACAGGCTGGGACGATAATCAAAGCCAAACAGGCTGCGCTGAGAACGATCGCGGACCTGTCCAGGCGGATTGCAGCCGTTCCGCTTTTTCGCCAGTCCCGGGGGACATCCGGCAACAAGGCCGCGGTTCCGATCCTGCGAGAGCCAACGATAGTCCCGCTGACTACGAATAATGCGGCGATCGCCGCTGTCACGGCGGTCGTCGTAACGATCACGAACGTCGCGGCGGTCATCGCCGCTTATTCCGCGTTCAACCGGCCGGCGCTCGCTGGCGTTCCCTCGATCATTGCTGTTTCCGCGATTGGGCTGCTGGGCCTTCACCGGGCGGCGGTCGTTGCCACGATCGGGCTTGGCTTTGCCATTTTCTTGGCCGCGCTGCCCTTGGGCCACGCGCTGGGGTCCGCGGTCGGCCTTCTGACCGCCGCCGTTCCCGTTGCCCTTGTTCTGGGCTGCGGCAGGCTGATTACCACCACCGTTGCCATTTCCGTTTCCGTTGCCCTTGCCTTGAGCATAGGCACCGCTCGCGGCTAGCGCGAGGGCCGCCGCTCCTGCCATGAAAACCCGCATTTTTATACTCCTTTGACCAAGGCAACGGGATCGCGTGGCACTCGGTTCCGGTTAATCGACGGGCAAGGTTTTCGCCGGCTATCCTTCTGGACGTTAAATTCGGGCTTCTTCGCGCCTCCGGCTGACCAGACCTTTGAGTACCCGCCCGCTGGCGTGCCGCCATTCGCTGAATTTTGCGGCTGCTAAATCGAACTGTTGCTGGCATTGGAGTTTCGTCAAAGTTGCGCGGTCGATAGGTCCGGTGCTGAAGTGAAGGCTGACAAGCGCGTCGGATTGTCCCTGCGACGTCGGACAGCCACCCAAAGCGTGTTCGACGTCCATTACATGGCGGAAGATATCCTCTTCCAGCCGTTGACCGCACTATTGCTTGTCCATCTGGCGCCGGGCCGGACATTGGAAACGGCCGCATCAGCGGCTCGGTTGCGCGGCACTGGGGGCGGCACTCGTGGTACTCGCTCTGACCGGGCCTGAACTACCTTTGCAGCAGACCGTAGGGGCATCTATCGCGATCGGGCTGGTGCTTGTCGGAACGCTCGCGACTATTGCCATGAAACGCCATACGGACGAACTGCAAGCGTCGCTTTCGCGCGATGCTGTCGTTATGGCATTCTATCTGATGTTTTATATCGGTGGGTGCTGGGCTGTGCTAGCTCACGCCGAACTCGCTCGATCTCCCCTGCCGCTCGACTGGCTTACCATGTTTGCCTGCACGATTCTAATCGGGGCGTTCTGGCAGGTCGGACGGCGCGGTATGCTTCTGCGTGGCCCCAATTGAACAGACAGACAGTTGCAGGACAAAGCGAGTGCACCGCATCCACTCGGTGTTACCCCGGACGACCATCGGGATAAAGGGTCGAATACACCTCATCGAGCGTAAGACGGCCGTACTCCATCGTAGGCGGCTTATGGGGATTTTCGACATTACCCAGACGTATGCGCAGGTCGCAGCCGATCTCGGAGGCGAAGGTTTCGGCGCCCTTTGAGGAAATCAAGCTGGATCGATCATCATGCGGCGCCAGTTCGGCGCAGCTCTCGTCTCCAAGCTTGGACACATCGAATTTTTCCGTGAATTCCAATCCGATCTGGTGACCGAAACCCCATCGCACCTTTGCTTTGATCT
>CAYPGL010000184.1:3325-4362 GCA_964410035.1 uncultured Qipengyuania sp.
CGCCAGAACGAGCGAAGCGCTAGACCCCTGGGCTATATCGACCCTCTCGGACAGCTCGATCATCGCTCCGGTGCACGAAATATTGCGTAATCGGGCCGTTCTTTCGCGTCCGGCCCATTGGAGTTTGGCTACCCATACCATGCGATGGCGTTCTGCCGCCGTGCGCTTCTCGGCTCCGACCATCATTGCCGAGCGGTTGCCCGAGAGCGAAAACTCGCGCGCTATGGTCTTGAGAATAAACTCCTGAACCCCGGCTTCTGCGATGATTACCGTTTCCGCCACGAATTCCAGCCCGATCCGCTCGCGCCTGACCCAGCGAACGGCCATGATGACGGGTGCACAATCTGCAAGGATCAGTCTGAGTTCCTGGCCAATTTCCACTTTGCCTTCGAACCGAATCATCACCCCGTTGGAGGACAGGTTCAGCAGAGTTACTTCATACTTTTCGGCGCCGATCTGGACTGTCGCCATGGTGCCTTCGAGAACATGCCGATCTTCATTTCGTTGGTGGAGGGAGCGCGCACCGCGCCGGTCGATGGCTACAGCGCTTAGCCCTTTGGCCCGAGGATCCTGCTTGCGTCGCTTTTTCTGAATGATCACGTCCGCGCGATTCTCTTCGGCTTCGACCGCCATCTCCTTGCGCCAGAAATTCATACTACTTCGTCCCGCAAAAAGCCCACGGTGCGGCAGCATATCGGTGACGCACTAATAAAGGGTATAGGATCGCCACACGTTCGCTTCCTCCAAATAAAATGGGGCGCCCGACTTCCGCCGAGCGCCCCAATTCGTAAGTGCCCCGAAAGCTTAGGAGCTGTAGTACATGTCGAATTCTGCCGGACATGGCGTGGTTTCAACGCGCAGGACTTCGTCCCATTTCAATTCGCAATAGGCGTCGATCTGGTCCTTGGTGAAGACTTCGCCTTTCAACAAAAACTCGTGATCCGCCTCCAGCGCCTCGAGTGCTTCACGCAAGCTGCCGCATACGGTCGGCACGTCGGCGAGCTCGGCCGGCGGCAGATCGTAGAGGTTCTTGTCCA
>CAYPGL010000185.1:0-4348 GCA_964410035.1 uncultured Qipengyuania sp.
ATACGAAAGGGGAGCGAGCTCTTTATCCCTTTTCGCGCATTAATCTTGCCTTGTCGCGCTTCCAGTCGCGCTCCTTGATTGTCTGCCGTTTGTCATGGGCCTGCTTGCCCTTGGCCAATGCCAGTTCCACCTTCGCCCTCCCCGTCGAATTGAAATAGATCGACAAAGGAACGAGCGTCATTCCCTTGCGCTCAACCGCCCCGAAAAGCTTCTCGATCTCGCGCTCGTGCAGCAAGAGTTTGCGCGGTCGCCGCGGCTCGTGGTTGAGACGATTGCCATGGGAATACTCAGGGATGTTGGCGTTGACGAGCCACACCTGTCCGTCACGAACTTCGGCGTAGCTTTCCTTGATCGAGGCCTCGCCCGCCCTCAGCGCCTTCACCTCGGTTCCGTGAAGAGCCAGTCCTGCCTCGAAAACGTCTTCGACATGATAGTCGAACCGCACGCGCCGATTGTCGGCGACGGTTTTCTGCTTATCGAAGGTGGCGGGCTTAGGACGTGCCATAGGGTGCGCGCATCTAGGGTGTCTCGGACGCTATGCCAAGTCAAAGCAGCCCGGCGTGCTCCAGCGCTTCGTCCACTGCCTTGCGGCTGTCCTCGCTGGCATTGCACAGCGGCAGGCGGACATCGCAAGAGAACCAATCATGGACTCTGCTTAGCGCGTATTTCACAGGCGCGGGGCTCGCGTCGGAAAACATTGCGTAATGCAGCGGGAATAACCGGTCGTTGAGTTCACGAGCCTTGACCAGTTCGTTGGCGGCAATTGCCTCATGGAATTCGGCGCACAAGGCGGGCGCGACATTTGCGGTCACCGAAATGCAGCCCGCCCCGCCCGCGGCCGAATGCGGGAGCCACAGTTCGTCATTGCCTGAGAGCTGGCAGAACTCACGCCCTATCCCCATCCGATGATCCGCAACGCGCGAAAGGTCGCCGCTGGCATCCTTGATGGCCACGATCCTTTTGGGATACTTGCGCACCAGCTCGACCACGGTTTCGTCCTCTATATCGGTCACCGTTCGACCCGGCACGTTATAGAGCACTATAGGCAGATCGCTGTTTTCTGCGAGGAAGCTGAAGTGTGCGAGGAGACCTGTCTGACTGGGCCGGTTATAATAGGGCGCCACGCACAACCCTGCCGCTGCACCGGCGTTTTTCGAGAACTGCATGTGCAACAGGGCGTTGCGGGTATCGTTACTTCCGCAACCGGCAATGACTGGCACGCGTCCCGCTGCCTGCTCGATGCAGACTTCGATGACGCGGTGATGTTCCGCATTCGATAGCGTGGAAGCCTCGCCCGTCGTGCCACATGGCACCAGCGCCTTGCTGCCATTTTCTATTTGCCAGTCGACGAGCTTGCGAAAAGCAGCTTCGTCGAACGATCCGTCGCGAAAGGGAGTCGCCAGAGCCGGTATCGAGCCTGAGAACATTTACGTCCGTCCTGCGTTAGAGGTATGAAATGCGGGCAATTTAGGCACCCGCCGACACAATTCATTCACCGCCTGATAAGGAGGGGCCGGGCAGTATGTCCAGCATGGACCGAAAAACTTATTTGTCACTAGCACTTATGGCCGGCACCGCGCTTGCCTTACCCGTCACTGCGCAGGCGCAAACGCCGACTAGCTGGCCGGATGGGGGCAACTCTATGGTCGCCCAGCAGCCAACGCGGATTTCTCAAGCAATCGGCCAGTGGGAATATTTGACAAAGACGGACAATCTCGGTTTCTCCCAATATGCTGGTTTTATTACCGACTATCCGAAGTTCCCGAAACAGGATGTCTTGCAGCGTCGCGCCGAAGCTGCGCTGGATCGCGATGCGGTAACCCCGCAGGCGCTGGTCCAGTTCTTCGACGCACACCCGCCAATCACCAATGGCGCAAAGGCGCGTTATGCACTCGCGCTCGCGGCGATGAATCGGCCTGAAGCGACCGCTCTTGCCCGCGAAGCTTGGCGTGGTGGTACCATGAGCGGCCCTGCCGAAGCTTATATGCTAGGGCTGTTTTCTCAGAACCTTTCGCCCGAAGATCACGATGCGCGAATGGATGCGCTGCTATGGCAGGGTAATCTCGAGGCGGCCTCCCGCCAGATCGTACGCGTTTCGCCTGCCTATCGATCGATGGCCCAGGCAAGGCTGGCCCTTCTTCAGGGAAGCACGCCCAGCCAGGCCGGGCTACCGGTGCCAGACGGTGCGCTGAATGACAGCGGCTATGTTTACAATCTCGTCAGGCATTATCGGGGCAGCGGACAGCTGCCATCCGCGATCAATCTTCTCTCGACCCGCGCCGAATTCTCGTCGCCTGCTTTCGAAGCAGCAGATTTCGTGAGCGAGGCCCTGCGCGTAGCTCAGGGCGCCGACGCCCGGTGCGCCGTGAGCATCGCGACGAGAGTGGACGATCTATTCGCGCCAGGGACGGACATCTCGGATGGGTCCTTCACATTAAGGGACAAATATACCGACCTCATGTGGCTAGGCGGTACAAAGGCGCTCTGGTCGCTTGGTGACGGCGGGCGTGCAGCACCGCTGTTCTATCGTTATGGCACGGGGGCAAAGACCCCCCTCACCCGCTCCAAGGGATTTTACTGGGCTGGCCGCGCCGCGGCACGCGCAGGCGATCGCGCCGAGGCCCAGAGATACTGGACTATGGCGGCTGATTATCCCGATTATTATTACGGCCAATTAGCCCTGAGTGAGCTTGGCAAACCCTTGCCGACTTTCGATCCTGTTCTGACGACCGGAATCGATGGCGATGCTCGCGAAGCCTTTCAGGCGGAACCCCTGACGCTCGCCCTGCGGGATATGGCGCGCAACCGGCGCGATTGGCGCACTGAACGGGCCTTCTTCGAAGCTATTGCAGAGAATGCCGACACGCCCACCGAAATGGCTCTTGTCGCGGAGCTGGCGCGGGAGACAGGCCTCGACGAAATGGCAGTGGTCGCCGGAATGGTGGCTGGGGAAACGGGAGTGATCGGCTTCGAGCGCGTCGGTTTTCCGACAGTACCCACTCATGCGGGCGCAAACTGGACGATGGTCCACGCAATCGCCCGCCAGGAAAGCGAATTCGACCGTACGCGTGTGAGCCATGCCGGCGCTCGCGGAATGATGCAATTGATGCCGGGAACGGCGCGTGAAGAAGCGGGCAAGATCGGCGTGCAGTATATGTCTGCCAATTTAACCGAAAGTCCGAGCTACAATATCCGTCTCGGCGATGCACATTTCGCTCGGCTGATGGATCGGTACAACGGTGCCTATCCACTTGCGATCGCCGCCTATAATGCTGGCCCCGGCCGAGTGAACGAATGGCTGCGCCTCAATGGCGATCCGCGCACCGGCGCGGTCGATTGGGTGACCTGGATCGAGCAGATTCCCGCCAATTTCGAGACCCGCTATTACGTGATGCGCGTCATCGGAAACGCCGTTTCCTACGCCAATATGAACCCGGACAAGTCGTCGGCTGCACAGAAGGACATCCGGCATTACCTTCCAAGCTGACTTGCGCTAGGGGTTTGCCCGTGATGAAGGGCAAGACCAATCCGATTACGCCTGCAGGCTATGCCGCGCTGAAGGCGCGCTACGATCACCTACTCGGCACCGAGCGGCCGGAAATCGTGGAAATAGTCAGCTGGGCTGCTGGCAATGGTGATCGAAGCGAGAATGGCGATTACCTTTACGGCCGGAAGCGGATGCGCGAGATCGACCGCGAGCTTGGTCATCTGGCCCGAAGGATGAAGGCCGCGCGAGTTCTCACACCGCATGATCAGCCAGACAAAGACCGGGTGTTCTTCGGAGCGACAGTGACCGTCGCGGACGAGGACGATGCCCACCGGGTCGTGACGCTGGTCGGTGATGACGAGCAGGACGCAAGCCAGGGTCGCATCGGTTGGTCCAGTCCGCTTGCACGCGCCCTCAGGGGTGCCAGTGTAAGCGATTTGCGCACCGTCCGCTTGCCAGCGGGCGACAAGGAATGGGAAGTGCTGGCGATTGAGTATGCTTAGGCTTGCAGTTTTCGGTCTAGCGCTCGTCGCGACCGTATCCGGTCCGCTCCTCGCGAAGGACAGCCAGGGCGTCTTTTATAGTTGGGCTGCTTTACGTGATGCATCGGTTCCGCGCTGCTATGCCATCTCGGAAGCGGAAAAGAGCCAGCGGCAAAGCGATTTCGAGCCCTATGCGACAATCGGCACCTGGCCTGCAAGACGGATCCGCGGGCAGGCTCACTTCCGTCTGTCGCGGGCGCTACGGCAAAATTCGCGCGTTACTCTCAGGATCGGCCGAGCCAATTTTGTATTGGTTTCAGGTAAAGCGGATGCTTGGGCGAGCGACGCCGGGATGGACAGAGCAATTGTGACTGCCATG
>CAYPGL010000186.1:0-4303 GCA_964410035.1 uncultured Qipengyuania sp.
CGTAGGGCAGCCCCTGCTGATCTACGTCGGCCGGCTCGACCTGGAGAAGAAGCCGCAGGTCGTGGTCGACGCTTTCCGCAAGCTTCCCGATTCACTCGACGCTCGCCTTGTTCTGCTCGGCGAAGGACCGCTTCGGGAAGACATCAGGGCTCTCGGCGACCCGCGGATCATCACCCCGGGATTCGTCAGGGATCGACAGCAGCTCGCTCGCTGGCTGGCCAGCTCGGACCTGTACGTTTCCGGCATGGCCGACGAAACCTCGCTCTACCTGATCTGGCACGAACCCGGGGCCGCTCCTTCCCAGCCGCTCGACCTGCATGGGGACGGGCATCCGCTGGCAGAGGGCCTTTGGCTAGTGCGCTCCGCCCTCACCCGCTCCAAGCTCTATCACCGCATCAAGTGGCAACTGCCCGAAGGCACCGCCCTCGCCTGCGCGCCGCTGGCCGACGAACCCGAGAACTGGCCCAAGTTCAAGGGGATGGAAGCAGGCGCGCTGGCGTGGCTCAAGGGGGGCTAGGCCACGGACTCGAAAAAAAATGGCACAAATGTGGCCGTCATCCGTATGTAGGGCAGACGGCGTGTTCGCGTCGTCGCAAGTTCACTACAAGGGGAACACCAATGAAGTTCGGAAAAACCGCCATCATCGCATCGGCCGCCGCCGCTCTCTCGCTCAGCGCATGTGCCGAAAGCGAGCAGGAAGCTCAGGAAGATCTGGTCGAGCAGGAGTTCGAATCGCAGGAAGACGTGCTTGAAGAGCAGGCCGATCTTGCCGAAGCCCAGGGCGACGAAGCAACCGAAGAAGCTCTCGACGCCGAAGCCGACGCCATGGGCGAAATGGGTGACGAAGCCGAAGACGCAGTCGACGAAGGCTACTAATCCAGCCAGCTGGCGTACCATCGCCAGCGAAAATTAGGGCGGCGGCTGTCATTGCGACGGCTGCCGCCTTTTTCGTGGGCGGCCTGGTTAGAAACCGTTTTCCTACCCGGCAGAATTTTGATTGGGACCGTGGGTGTCCGGATCCCCTACGCCCTCACCTGCCCCCACCCGCAAGGTCCCGTCAGGCGACCTCCGCTGGCGCGCATGTCTCGCCCCTGCCGGAAGACGACGATCCGCTGCTGGCCTTCGCGCCCTATCTCCACAAGCAGCCGCGCCGCAATTCGATCACGCCCGACCTGCAGCGCCGCTTCGTTGCCCGGCTGGCGGCCAGCGGGATCGTGAAGCAGGCCGCACGGTCCATCGGGAAGAGCATCGAGGCGCTCTACAAGCTGCGCGCGCGGCCCGGGGCGGAAGGGTTTGCCGCCGCATGGGATGCCGCGCTGCGCCACGGGACCGAGCGGCTGGAAGACTGCGCGCTGGAGCGGGCGCTGAAGGGCGGGTTCGACGACGATCCCGTCAGCGGCTGGGGCAGGCGCGGCAACGGCCTGCTCATCTACCTCCTCAACCTGCGCAGCGCCTTTCGCGTGGACGAGCGCGACCTGAGGCCGGGCCATCCGGTCTATGAAAGAATCCGGCGCGAGGTGCTGGACGAGCTGGAGCGCAAGCGAGGGACATCCTGACGCGGGGCCGGTGCGCGCTCCCGTTTTCCCCTCCCCATGCGCGGCGGCGCTGCTATGCTGCCCGCGCCATCACCAAGGAGGCCCGCATTCCCCGCTCGCCCGCCATCATCGAGACCCATCTGGAGAACGGCACCCCCGTCTGCCTGCGCCGCGTGACGCGCGGGGACGAGGCGCGCATCCGGGAGGGAATCGCGCGGATGAGCCCGCATTCGCGCTACATGCGCTTCTTCTCCGGCGCCTCCGCCCCGCCCGACTGGGTGATCGACCGGCTGCTTGACGCCGATGGCGACATGCACCTCGCCTGGGGCGCGATCGACAGTTCCGACGCCGAAGAGCCCGCGATCGGCGCGGTCCACGCCTTCCGCGATCCCAAGGATCGGGGGTGCGCGGAGTTCTCCGTGGGCATACTCGACGACTGGCACGGGATGGGACTGGGCAAGATCCTCACCGCCACGCTTCTGCACGAAGCGCGGGCAGAGGGCATCGCGCGCTTCAGCATGGACACGCTGGCGGAAAACCGCAGCGCCATCGCCTTCGCCCGCCTGCTGGGCGGCGAACGCTGCGGATCGGACGGCACGGTGCTCTCCTATTCGCTGGGCATCGACGAGGCGCTGGAACGGCTGGAAGCGGCCGGCGACCCGCCGGGCATCGCCGCAGTCTACGCGGCGTTCCGAGACTAGGCTTCGGGCATCGGATCGGTAGCGAGCAAGCCGTAAATCGCCACGTCGCACAGGCCTGCGTGCGTGGTTTCATGCTCACGAAAAAGCGCCTCGCGGGTGAAGCCGAGGCGCTCCAGCAGGCGGATGGATGCAGTGTTGCGTATATCGGCTTCGGCGATCAGCTTGCGCTTGCCCTCGCCTTTGACGAGGTGACGCACCAGCGCAGCGGTGCATTCGCGCGCCACGCCTTCGCCCTGGCGGTCGGCACAGGTGATGTAGCCGATTTCCTCTATCCCGTCCTCATGCGCGGGATAGGCAACGCAGCGCCCGGCGATCTTGCCTGCCGCATCTTCGGCAATCCAGGTGCGTCCGTTCCAAGCCGGATCGGCAAGCCAGCCCCACAGTTCCTCTTCGCTCGCGAATGCGGGCCGCGTGAGATAGCGACATTGCGCTTCGTCGGAGAGCGTCGGGAGCAGTGGGGCAGTGTCGCTGCGCCGCATCGCGCGGAGGGTGAAACGGGCCGTCCGGAGAACGGGTACTTCGCGCATCAACCGGCGAGAAAGTCGACCAGCGATTTCACCTTCTTGGTGCGCCATTGCGGCGTGGGGGCGACGAGCCAGTAGGCGCGTGTGCCCTGTTCAGGCCCGTCGAGCACTTCGAGTTGCCCCGCCTCGATCGCATCCTTGGCGAGCAATTCGGGCAGGATCGCCTTGCCCAGCCCGGCCATAGCGCCCGAGAGCGCCTGACCGGCATTGCTCACCGTGACATGCGCCTGCACGCCGTCCTGCAGCGGCAGGCCCCAGTCGATCCACTTGTCCGGCGCACCCGGCGCGGCGACCGTCACCCGGCGCGCAGCGGCGAGCTCGACACCCTGCAGGTCGCCCGGACCGTCGACCAACCGGATCGCGCAATCGAGATTGGCTTCGGTGAAATCGGCGTTCTCGTCCGCCACGAAGGCGAAGCGGATGTCGGCGTTTTCCTTTGCGAAGGCCGCCAGCCGCGGGGCGAGCCACTGCGCATAGAATTCGCGCGGGCAGGCGATGGTATAGCTATCGCTAGCCTGCCCCGCCTGCATGGCGGAGACGCTCTCCTCGAATTTGAGGAAGCCTTCGCGCAGCGAATCGAGCCCGGCCGCGCCTTCCTGCGTCAGCTCCAGCCCCTTGCTGGTGCGGCGGAACAGGACGGTGCCGAGGTGATCCTCGAGCGCGCGAATCTGCTGGCCGACCGCGGCCGGCGTCACCGCCAGTTCGTCCGCCGCGCGGGTGAAACTGAGGTGGCGGGCCGCGGCGTCATAGACGCGGAGGGCGTTGAGGGGCAGATGCGTGCGCTTCATGGTCTCACGCGTTTAGCAATGTTGCACCGCAAAACAAGATTGCGGCGGAATGATGTTGCGAAAGGTCGGCTTCAGAGCTCGCCTTCGAGCCACTGCTTGAGCTGACCCTTGGGCGCCGCACCGCGCATCTGCGCCGCAGGTTCGCCGTTCTTGAACAGGACGAGGTAAGGGATCGACTGGACGCCCATCTTCCCGGGCACGCCGGTGTTTTCCATGATGTCCATCTTGGCGATGGTCACCTTGTCGGCCAGTTCTTCCGACAATTCTTCCAGCGCCGGGGCGATCATCTTGCACGGCCCGCACCATTCGGCCCAGAAATCCACGAGGACGGGCTTGTCGCTGTCGAGTACGTCTTTCTGGAAGCCTTCGTCGGTGACGTTGATGGTGGCCATGGGATACTCCTGGATAATCTGATGTCTTGCCCGTTCATATGGGCGCGGGGGTCAATTACTCAACGCTATGCGCGGAAAAGCTTTCCTGCCGATCCGCAAACGCGGCCTTGTAAACGGCGAGTTTGTCGGCAGGCAAGGCGATGAGCTGCGGCGTCTGGGTATAGAGGACGGCGGCCTCGACGGTGCGACCGGGATAGATCGCTTCCAGCGCCGCGACATAGGCTGCCATCTGGCGCATCGTGCTGCCGGGTATGGCGTCGAGCGAGGTCGGCGGGCGGCGGGCGGTCTTGAAATCGACCACCATCACTTTCTCGCTGGTTACCAGCAACCGGTCGGCCGTACCCATGACGACCTGCCCTTCGA
>CAYPGL010000187.1:0-4249 GCA_964410035.1 uncultured Qipengyuania sp.
TCATCGGCACCCAGCGCGACGGCCAAGGGAAGCCGCGCATCCATGCCTGGTTGAAGGTGGGCGATGAATGGGTGACGGGACTGTGCGACGAGAAGCAGTACACGCTCATCCCACCGGACAAAGCCGAGCCAGCCTGACAACCCCTTGCGCGCCGATGCGCTAACTGCCATCGGCAGGTGAAGTTCAAAGGAGACCCCATGGCCGGAATGGTGCCGTTCGACTGGCAGGACCCGTTCAATCTCGACGACCAGCTGACCGAGGAAGAGCGGATGATCCGCGACGCCGCGCATGGTTTTGCGCAAGGGCAGCTCCAGCCGCGCGTGATCGAGGGTTTTTCCAAGGAACTCGATGCGCCCGAACTCTTCCCGATGATGGGCGATGCGGGCCTGCTCGGTGCGACCATTCCGGAAGAATATGGCGGCGCGGGCGCAGGCTATGTGGCCTACGGCCTGATCGCGCGCGAGATTGAGCGGGTGGATAGCGGCTACCGCTCGATGGCCAGCGTCCAATCCAGCCTCGTGATGTATCCGATCCACGCCTATGGTTCGGAAGAGCAGCGCAGGAAATATCTCCCCGGCCTCGCCAGCGGCCAGCTGATCGGCTGCTTCGGACTGACCGAACCCGATGCGGGCAGCGACCCGGCGGGAATGAAGACAGTCGCGAAGAAGGTCGTCGGGGGTTACGTCCTAAATGGCTCCAAGACATGGATTTCCAACTCGCCATTCGCCGATGTCTTCGTCATCTGGGCGAAGAGCGAGGAACACGGTGGCGGTATTCGCGGCTTCGTGCTGGAAAAGGGCATCAAGGGCCTTTCAGCTCCCAAGATTGAAGGCAAGATATCGCTGCGCGCCTCCACCACCGGCATGATCGTAATGGACGAGGTTGAGGTGGGCGAAGACGCGCTTCTACCCGAGGTTCAAGGCCTCAAGGGCCCCTTCGGCTGTCTCAACCGCGCGCGCTACGGCATCAGCTGGGGCGCGATGGGCGCGGCCGAATTCTGCATGCACGCCGCGCGCCAATACGGGCTCGACCGCCAGCAATTCGGCGTACCGCTCGCCTCCAAGCAGCTCTATCAACTCAAACTCGCCGATATGATGACGGAGATTTCGCTCGGCCTGCAGGGGTCCCTGCGCGTCGGCCGACTGATGGACGAAGGCAGTTTCGCGCCCGAGATGATCTCCATCGTCAAGCGCAACAATGTCGGCAAGGCTCTCGATATCGCGCGTAAGTCCCGGGATATGCACGGAGGCAACGGCATTTCGGAAGAATACCAGGTCATCCGCCACATGGTGAACCTGGAAACGGTCAACACCTATGAGGGCACGCATGATGTCCATGCGCTGATTCTGGGTCGCGGCATCACCGGCCTCGCCGCGTTCTGATGAAACTTTACGGGTACTATCGCAGCTCCACCTCCTATCGCCTGCGCATTGCGCTTGAACTGAAGGGCATCGGTTACGAATATGTTCCCGTGAACCTGCTTACCTCCGAGCAGAAGGGCGAGGCTTTCACCGCACGCAATCCCTTCGGCTCGGTCCCCCTGCTTGAGGCAGACGGCAAGGACCGCGTCCAGTCGATGGCGCAGATCGAGTGGCTGGACGAAGCCTATCCGGACAAGCCGCTGCTGCCGCAAAACATCGATGATCGCTATGTCGCACGCGAGCTGGCCTATGCCATCGCCACCGAACTGCACGCCCCGCTGAACCTGCCGGTGCTCAAATACCTCAAGGATCCGCTGGGCCATTCGCAGGACGAGATTGACACCTGGTATCGCCACTGGCTGACGCGCACTCTCGATCCGGTCGAGTCGCGCCTCGCGCAGCTCGGTACGGGAGATTTCCTTTTCGACCGGCCTGGTTTCTTCGAGGTCGTGCTGCTGCCGCAGGTCTACAACGCGCGCCGCTTCGCCTTCGATTTCACCGATAAGCCGCACATCGAGCGGATCGAAAAGGCCTGCCTCGCATTGCCAGAGTTCCAGCGCGCCCATCCGGACGCGCAGCCAGACAATCCCGAAAACCAGTAAGAGAGGACCCCCATGAAACTAGCCACGCTCAAGGACGGAACCCGCGACGGCAGGTTGGTCGTCGTCTCCAGGGACCTCACCCGCTACTGCGCCGCCGACAATATCGCGCCCACGCTGCAGCATGCGCTGGACAATTGGGATGAGCTCGCCCCGAAACTCAACGCGCTCTACCGCGATGTCGAACATCAGGCCTGCCCGACCGAGCGTTTTCACGAGCGCGAAGCGCATTCGCCGCTGCCCCGCGCTTACCAGTGGGCTGATGGTTCGGCCTACATCAATCACGTCGAACTGGTTCGCAAGGCGCGCGGTGCCGAGGTGCCGGAGAGCTTTTATCACGACCCGCTAATGTACCAGGGCGGCAGCGACAAGTTCCTCGCCCCGCGTGACGACATCCCGCTCAAGGACACCAAGTGGGGCTGCGACATGGAAGGCGAAATCGCAGTCATCACCGACGATGTGCCGATGGGCGTCTCGTCCGACCAGGCCGCGGACCATATCAAGCTGGTCATGCTAGTGAACGACGTCAGTCTGCGAGGCCTGATCCCGGGCGAACTCGGCAAGGGCTTCGGCTTCTTCCAGTCCAAGCCCGCGAGCGCGTTCAGTCCCGTTGCGGTCACGCCAGACGAACTGGGCGATGCATGGAAGGGCAGCGTCATCCACCTCCCGCTGATGGTCGATTACAATGGCGAGCCCTTCGGCCGCGCCGAAGTCGGCGTCGATGCGACCTTCAGCCTCGCCGAGCTTGTCGCTCATGCCGCCAAGACCCGCGATCTGGGCGCAGGCACGATCATCGGTTCGGGAACGGTATCCAACCAGGGGCCGGACGGCGATCCGGGCAAGCCGGTGGCCGAGGGCGGCCTCGGCTACAGTTGCATCGCCGAAATCCGCATGATCGAAACCATCGCCAGCGGCGAGGCCAAGACGCGTTTCATGCAGCCGGGCGATACCGTGCGGGTGGAGATGAAAGACAGCGCGGGCCACTCGATTTTTGGCGCGATAGAGCAGAAAGTGGTGAATGCCTGACCGCTACGGGGAACGCGGGTAGCAGACATCCAAAAACATCCGGCAGCGAACTGGGACCGTAACGCCGTTGGAAGTCGCTGCTCTCAAGTAGTGCAAAGCGCGGTAGAGCGGCAACAAGTAAGTTCACGCGGCCGGCCGAACCTTGCGCTGCGCGAGGCCTAGCTACCGAGAGCGAAAATAACGGGGACCTCTTGCAGATTGCTCTGCAAAGACCCCCCGCGGGCGGACACCTGATCAGTGCGGATCGGTGGGCGGCCCCCCCCTGGAACTTATTGCACTTGAGGCCGCCCCAAGAGCGGTAGTGCACAATAACCGAACGTGAACACGGATAAGACTACCGTGCGACCTAGGCAGCCGGGGCGGGGAGGCTTTGCCTGAATAAGCATGAGCTCTTGCCGCGATCCCACAGGGGCGAAGAAGAGAAGGTCGGCGAAAGCGACAAGAACGGGGTGGGAGGCGGACAAAAACTGGCCGATTGGCTCTGGCGACCGCTTGGATCTCCAAATTTGTTCGACTCCAACTTTCGTTGTAAATCCTTTTTATCAGGGTCGCAGAAGGAACAGAAACGGAGGACAGAACATGAAGATGGTTCCGGTCTACATGGCCATTTCGATCCTGGGCGCACCCGCCGCCGCCCTCGAGCCCGATAATGATGCGGGCGAAAAGGTTACTGCTCAAGCCACAGACGAAGCATCTCGGGGGAATAAGGCTCTAATTGCCAACGCTCTTTCAGCTGGCCCAGACGACGTGACCGGCGAAGCGACAGTTATCGACGGCGATGGCAATGTTCTTCGCGCGGGAAGCAACGGTTGGACTTGCATCCCGGAAACTCCGGGCATGGGCCCAATGTGCAATGACGAGACCTGGATGGCAGCTCTAGGTGCAATGCAAGCAGGCGGGGCATTCCCGACTGGTAAATTCGGGGTGTCTTACATGCTCGCAGGCGAAGGGGACGCGCCCGGCGTGAGTAATCTTGACCCAGCAGCTACCGAGCCGACCGCCGACAATATGTGGATCAAGGATGGGCCGCACATGATGATCATCCTGCCTGATCCTGCAATGTATTCCGACATATCAAATAACGTCGATGACCCGGTTTACGTGATGTGGAAAGACACGCCGTTCGCTCACCTAATGATCAGACTTGGAGAAGCTGAAAGCAAGTGAGGTGAGTCAATCCAATTCCGGACGTTAGACGTCGGC
>CAYPGL010000188.1:0-4227 GCA_964410035.1 uncultured Qipengyuania sp.
GCGGCGCTTAGCACCTGACCGTGCCGCGCGTGGTCGATACCATCAGCTAGGGTTCGCTGGATCGCTCTCCCAGCTTTAGCGGCCGTCGCCTCGGTGGCGTCCATTACGAAGCGCTCTCGGGAAACCGATGCCATGAAGGCATCCACCTTGCGATCCCACCGCAGTGCGACATTCGGTATTTGAAACGAATAGGCGATGATGTTGGCGTGAAGCCGGTGCGCGGCGACGGCATCGTAGCGCGCAATTGATGCCGCGAGATCGATCGGGCGTTTGGGACGGGGCGCCTGCTTGACTCCCAGACCGCGTGTTTTCTGATAAATAGATTGAAGAAAGCTCGTATCGTCGGCGGGGCCGGTGGTGAACATCTCCACTCCAAGACCCAGGGCGCGCAGTTTCCGACATAACGAGATCCAGAACGCTTCGGCATCTTCCGGCGGATGGCTCAAGGTCTCGCTGGAATGCAACGCCAGTGTTCGGGGATGCGTGATGCCGAGGCCGATGGTCGGCGTCGATCCATTGCCGCAGGGTTGCAGTTCGGGATAGAGATCGCAGCACAGCAAGCCCGGATCGAAGCACAAGTCCGCCTTCATTTTCGTCGCCTCCTTGAACCGCGAATTCCAGTTGGCTTGCGAACCTTCGTCCCGCGTGGCGACATGGGTCAGAAGGGGCTGTGCGAAGGCATACTTGAGCATAGCTTCGCCCCGGCCCGATATGTGCTCGGAGACGCCGACACCAAAAATCGCCAGCGGAAGATCGCGTTTGCGCACCTCGCGCATCGCTGCGCTGATCTTCAAGGGAAAATTGAGGTCGGTATCGGCCACCAACTGTCCGCCGCCTAGGATCACGTAGTCAGCTCGGTCTAAGGAACTCTGCCAGTTCTTGCGGTAACGAAACCTGATCAGCGCCTGGATTGCCAGGGAACTCGTCCACCCGCGCAGGGTGCGAGGAAGCGCGTCCAGAATACCCAGTACCGCGCCCCGGCGCTTGTCGAGACCCGCGCCGAATTCTTTCCTTCCCGCAAGGTCGATCGACACCACCTGCGCCCTTGGGATGAGCCGCACGATTTCACGCTCGAGACATTCTGCGATGATGCCGTCCCCGAGATTCGGGCTGTATTTCACGTTAAGCAGCGCGATCTTCTTCATTGCAGATTGCGAGATTGGAGGGGAGGGGAGCACGGGACTTTGCTAGTATTCGGCATGCGCGCGCGACGAATCTAGGATTTGCTGTTGCGGATAAACATGATCGGCGAGTTCTCCGTATCGTGCGGGACTACCAGCCCCTCCGGCATTTCCGCTTCAAAACGGGTCGAGGTTTCTGCGGATACGACTTCACTCGGATCGATCGGCGCGACAGGGGTCCAGTAATCGGTGCCAGCGATATCCCTCCAGCCGAAACCGAGCTTGCTCAGCGCGCGCTCGGCAGCGATCGCCGGCGTCACCTCCTTGTCACCAAACTCGACCAGTCCGCCTTCGGCAACAGTACAGGTAATCGAAGCGTCCCGCGCAAAATAAAGGCAGGTTCCTGGCTCTGCCTTGAGGGCGAGAAATTTAAGAGCCTGATGAGATGCACGCAATAGGTCCATCTGCGCCTTTTTGCGAGCGGAAATGCCGACGTCCTTCGCAGACAATTCCAGCTCTTCGATGACCGAAAGCTCGATAGCTGCACGGATCAATTCCGGATTGACGGTGTAGAAATCGGGGTTCTCCGGATCGCAATAATCGTTGAACAGGAAGCGCAAGTTTCGGCTCACAAGTTTCCAGTCGCTAACCCTGGCGGCAAGGTATACGCGGAACGGCACGGGGGGTGCGTCCTGATTGACCCTCGCGATGCGTTCGGCGACATTGTCCTTTGCGGAAAAATCCACGCGAACGAAACCGGGCATCGCGTCGTTTATCAGTACGAAGACATATCCCTCTTTGCTGCTCATCGATTTGTCCTCGCGACGTAGGTGCAGCAAACGGCTTGCGTGCTGCTTGCGGCACATGCCTATCGCTCGCTAGCCTATCGGCAATGCGCGCCATAGGCGAAGGCTAACACGGACTAGTTCCAATTCGACCGATCGGGGAAGAGTCCTTAAAGTCGAGCCTGCTGTGCAGCGAGATACCCATTGCGACCGACGTGCCCCTCACGGGTTAGGCCGGAATGGAGGGTTGTCTCGCCCGATGTCGAATGCGCAATGTTAAATGATAAGAGCAAAGTTGTCGCGGGGATGGAACATGACGAGCCAGCTGAGAGAAAATTCCTCTGCAAGATTTAAGCCCCGGTCCACTGGCGTTCCCTATGGCAGAGCCAACATGACTCTGATCACAAGTCTTGCCGCCGCCGCTCCGCACTACAGAGAGCTGGGCGAGGTATGCGATGCACTCGCGTCGGGATACGCGCGGCTGAAAGAGCAGGGCATTCCGCCCGAACTCGTGACCGTGGCGATGCTCAATGCGACGGTGAATGTCTTTTCGCTCTTCGAAAAACGGGCCGAACTTCCTTCCATGTTGCGGGAATTAGCCGACACGATCGAGCGTGAACCGCAGGGCTGAGCCCCCGTCGCCGGCAGTTTCTGCACCATTCTTCCGAGCGCACTAACCCATTAGAATTAGTGGCGGGGCGTTAGGCCTAAGTACGCTGCGCGTCTCGCTAGAACCATGTTGGCAGCGTACAATATGAACCCAGCCAGATGCGATAGCCGCGGCGAATGGAGCTGTCGGCATTCGCGGATTGGGAAGTCGAAGGACAAGGAAACAGAAGGGACCGTCATGAAGGTTTTGGTGACTGGACATCTGGGCTACATCGGGACGGTTCTCGTCCCCAAGTTGCTCGACCGGGGACATGACGTAGTCGGGCTCGACAGCGCCTTGTTCGTAGGCTGCGGCTTCCGGCCCAATCCAATCGCAATCCCCTCGCTCGGCGGTGATGTTCGCGAGTTCGTGGCGAAGCCGGATGCTGTCGATCATATGAGCGATATCGATGCGATAATTCATCTGGCAGCGCTGTCGAATGATCCCATGGGCGAGTACCGGCCCGGCCTGACGGAAGAAATCAACTCCATCGCTTCGATCGATCTTGCGCAGATCGCCAAGCGAGCCGGTGTGTCTCGCTTTGCCTTCGCTTCGTCCTGCTCTAACTACGGCGCATCGGGTGACGGCTTCATCGATGAATCTGGAGAACTCAATCCGGTCACCGCCTACGGCGTGTCCAAAGTCCATGCAGAAACCGGCATCTCGATCCTCGCAGACGAGGGCTTCAGCCCGACTTATCTTAGAGCATCAACCGCCTATGGTCTTTCGCCCCACCTTCGGTTGGACCTCGTGGTCAACAATCTCACTGCCTGGGCCTGCACTACGGGCGAGGTGCATTTGACGAGCGATGGAACCCCGTGGCGCCCGATCGTCCATGTTGAGGATATCGCCGCAGCCTACATCGCAGTTATCGAAGCCGATCGCGCCGATGTCCACGAGCAGATCTTCAACATCGGGCAGACTACAGAGAACTACCAGATCCGGGAGATCGCCGCGCTCGTCCGCGATATCGTACCCGGATCGAGGGTCGGATTTTCAGACGGAGCAAGCCCGGACGTTCGCAACTATCGGGTCGACTGCAGTCACATCGCGCGCAGGCTCCACGGCTTTAAGCCTCAGTGGACTTGCCGGCGCGGTATCGAACAGCTCTACGACGCGTTTGGATCGGGCGGTCTCACGATCGATGAGTTCGACGGGCCACGTTTCAAGCGCGTTGCTTGGATGAAGAAGCGCATCGCGGAAGGCGCTTTTGATCGCGACCTGATGCCGCTGCGCCAACTCGTCGATGCCTAAGAGGGCGAAAAAGCGGCTAATGGGGAGAGAAATCTTCTTCGGAGATCTAGGTGGCTGAGACCTGCTTGCGCGACCGCAGGTGGGTCATTGCATCTGCAATCACCCTCACCGGTCCGTCGGGTCGACCCAGACCTAGATAGGCGGCTCCAATCACTGCGATATATACGATCGCACCCGTAGCGATCTCCACCGCGAGTTCGAGCAGCAGGGGCGTATCTCCGTGTGGCACGAAGCGACCGACAACTGTCACCGCGATGCTCATGGCCAGCAACCCTGCGCATGTCAGTGCGTGCTGCGCAAGCTGTGTCGTGATCGCGATACCGAGCAACCGCTTAAGGAAGAACAGTTCTATCAGAGCGGAGGCGACGTCGGCGCAAAGTCGGCCGAGCGCTGCACCAACCATTCCTCCCGAGAACAA
>CAYPGL010000189.1:0-4222 GCA_964410035.1 uncultured Qipengyuania sp.
AAGGACGGTCTCGTCCACGTCAGCGAAATGAAGAACGAACGCGTCGAAAAGCCGACCGATGTCGTGTCCGAAGGCCAGGAAGTTAAGGTCAAGGTCCTCGAGATCGACCAGCGTGGCAAGGTCCGCCTGTCGATGCGCGTCGTCGACCAGGAAACGGGCGAAGAACTGGAAGACACCCGTCCGCCGCGCGAACCGCGCGGTGATCGTGGTGATCGTGGTCCCCGCAGCGGCGGTGGCGGCGGTGGCGGTGATCGTCGCGGCGGTCGCGGTGGTCCCCGCAGCGGCGGTCGCGGCGGTAGTCGTGGTGAAGGTCGCGGCGGAAACGACGGCGGCGGTGAAAACCACGTGCCCGACTTCCTGAAAGACTAAGCCGCTTTACCCGCAAATGCGGGACAAGCAGACACCAAGGGGTCGCCGGTTCGCCGGCGGCCCCTCTTCTTGTGTCGGTTCGCAAGTGCTAAAGGGTCGGCAGCCGATTTCTCGCCATCCACGAGCGAGTCGCGGCAAATAAGAACCCGGATCGCAAGGGGTCGCTTTTCCAGCATTGCGGAGAGCGAAAATGATCCAGCAGATCGACACGACAAAAGTGGAAGAACTGGCCGGCAAGGTGATCGGTGACGTCGCCGGCGCACTAAGCCTTTTCATGGCCTATATCGGCGATCAGGCGGGCGTTTTCGACACGCTCGACGGCGAAGGGCGACTGACCCTAGCGCAGATCGCAGGTAAGACCGGATATAATGAGAAGTACCTGCATCAGTGGCTCGGTTCAGTCAGCGCGGCAGGCTACGTCACCTTTCATCCGGAAGATGAAACCTTCTCGCTTTCGCCCGAACAGGCACTGGTCTTCGCACGGGAAGGGCAGCCGGCAAACATGCAGGGCTTCATCATGGCCGTGGTGTCGCAATATGAGGAACACCAGAAATCGGTCGACACCTTCCGTTCGGGACAAGGCAGGCCGTGGGGAGAGCACTCGCAATGTCTTTTCTGTGGGACCGACCGATTTTTCCGGCCCGGCTATCAGGCCAATCTGGTGGATAACTGGATACCCGCGCTTGGCGGCGTCGAGGCCAAATTGACCAAGGGCGCAAAGGTGGCCGATATCGGATGCGGCCATGGGTCCTCGACCGTGCTCTTGGCCAAAGCCTATCCAAACTCGACCATCCACGGCATAGATTTCCACGAACCCTCGATTCAGGAGGCGCGCCGCAAGGCGGCAGACGCGGGCGTGACGAATGTCGATTTTCAGGTGGCAACCGCGCAGGATTTCAGAGGTCGCGACTATGACTTCGCCTGCATTTTCGACGCGCTGCACGACATGGGCGATCCGGTGGGCGCGGCCCGGCACATTCGCGAAACGCTGAGGGACAACGGCACGCTGATGCTAGTCGAACCGATGGCTGGCGATTCCATGGCGGAAAACATGCATTCCTTGGGGCAGATTTTCTACGCCTTCTCCACCACCGTATGCACTCCTGCATCGCTGTCTCAACCTGTCGGCCTCGGTCTAGGTGCGCAGGCTGGGCAGAAGCGGCTCACCCAGGTTCTCAATGAGGCTGGGTTCTCCAACATTCGCAGGGCAGCGGAGACGCCCACCAACATGGTTCTCGAAGTCACGGGCTGACTATCGCGCAGGTGGCGAGCGCGCTATCGGGTCGCTAGTTCTTGATACTGCCAGCCCGAAAGGCCCGCCATGCTGCCGCGTGAAACCATTGCCACTGCCGAGATACCCGGAGGGGAGACGCTCACGCTGGTCAGTCACGGCCGCGATCATATCATCATGCTCGGCCGTGACGAACTGATGGGCACTCGCATGCAGTTCAGCGAAGAGCAACTCGCCGAACTCACCCTCGCGGAATTGAACAGGAAAGCACCGCGCGTGCTGATCGGCGGCTATGGCATGGGCTTCACCTTCCGCAAGGCACTGGAGAAGGCGGGCGAGGGCGCGCGGGTCGTCGTGGCCGAGGTAGTGCCCGAAATTCTCGACTGGGCGAAGGGGCCGCTGGCGCACCTGACCGGAGGCGGTCTAGAAGATCCGCGGGGCGAGGTGGTGCTGTGCGATGTCGCAGCGCTCATCGACGACGCGAACGATGGAACCTGCGCCAAGTGGGATGCAATCCTGCTCGATGTCGATAACGGACCCGACGGTATTGTGCGTGACGGCAACCAGCGACTGTATTCGCGCACCGGCCTCGGCAAGGCGCGCGACGCATTAATGCCTGGCGGTGTGCTGTCGATCTGGTCTGCAGCGCCGGACCACCGGTTTCGGATCAGATTGAAAGAGGCGGGTTTCCAGGTCGAGGAACGCGTCGTGCGTGCCCGGCCCAACAACAAGGGTCCGCATCATACCATCTGGTTTGCACATAGGCGCTGATTTTCAGCCGTCCCGGTAAACGAAAAGCCCGCCTCTCCGAGAGTTCGGAGGGCGGGCTTACGAATTGGCCTCGGGCGGGGGTCAGCGCACGCGCGGACCGCCGAACGGCAAGGGCGGAGGGGGACGGCGCGCACCGCGGGGAAGCTGTGCCTGATAAGCCCGTCCGCAATGCTCGACGCAATAAGGGAAGCCGGGATTCACCGCGACCCCGCAGAAATGGAAGTCGGGCTCGCCGGGATGGCCCATTGGCCACCGGCAGACCTTGTCCGACAGATCGAGCAGGCTTGTCTTGTCAGCAATAGAGGGATCGGGTTTGGCCGGAACCAGCCTGCGCGGGGGCGCGGGCGGAATGGGAGGCTGCTGGTCCCCTGGTCCCTGCCTGAGGAAGCCGCCGGGACCGACCGAAACGATCTTCGGCAGATCGGTTGATCGATTGGGCATTGGCTGCGAAGGATTGTTGCTATCTGGCCTGGCCGCTGGCGGAGGTGCCGTCGGAGCCGCTGGTGCCGCAGCCACAGGGGCAGGGGCAGGGCGCGGGGCGACCTTCTTGGCCACCGGCTTGGGCGCAGGCTTCGGCTTGGGCGCGGCCTTCTTTTTCTCGGCCGCCTTTACCGGCGAGGGGCGCGATTTAAGACCCAGCCTGTGAGCTTTTCCGATCACCGCATTGCGGCTTACGCCGCCCAGTTCCTCGGCGATCTGGCTGGCAGTCGAACCGCCTTCCCACATCTTCTTCAGCGTCGCGATCCGTTCGTCGGTCCAGCTCATTGCGAAATCCGTATCCTTCGTGTTCCCGCCTGCATCTTGCCAGCGGAAGTGCTTGGCCCTAGGCGCACGCCCATGGCCGATCAAGTCCAACCCGTTCCCGCTTCCTCTCAGAGCAGTGACGATGCCTCATTCACGGAAAATCCGGGCAAGGGGAGGGGCAGTTTCCCGAAGCGGGGGGACCCCCTGATTACCGGGATCAACCGCGTGGGTTTATGGAGTCTCTATATTAAGGAGGTTCGCCGTTTTCTCAAGGTCCAGACACAGACGATCTGGGCCCCTGCCGTAACAACGCTGCTTTTTCTTGTCATTTTTACGGTCGCGCTGGGCCGAGAAGGACGAGAGATCCTGGGAGTGAATTTCGCCACCTTCGTCGCGCCCGGGCTGATCGTGATGGGCATGATGCAGAATGCCTTTGCAAATTCCAGTTTCTCGCTGTTGTCGGGTAAGATCCAGGGTACGATCATCGATCTGCTCATGCCGCCGCTTTCAACTGGCGAATTGATGACGGGTATCGTCACGGCCGCAGTTACCAGGGCAATCGCAGTTGGTGCAGCCGTGACGCTGGCGATGGCGTTCTATCCAGGGGTGGACTTGTCGCTGGCGCATCCATGGGCGGTCGCGTGGTTCGGACTTATGGGCGCTATCATGCTCGCGCTGATGGGGCTGCTCGCGTCGATCTGGGCGGAAAAATTCGATCACAACGCTGCCGTTACCAATTTCGTGATAGCACCGCTGAGCCTGCTGTCCGGGACATTTTACGTGATCGACAACCTTGCGCCCACTTTCCAGATCATCAGCCGCTTCAATCCATTCTTCTATGTCATAAGCGGCTTTCGCTTCGGTTTTCTCGGCGAGAGCGACATTGGCGATACCAATTCGGCCCTCGTGCAGAGCGCGATCGGGCTGGGCCTCTTCAATTTGCTATTCGCCTTCCTGGTGTATCGCATCCTCGCTTCCGGCTGGAAAATCCGTAGCTGATGACCGGCCTTTTCTTGCGTTGGCCCATTCGCTACGTCTGTTCCAGAAAAGTTACGGGGCCGTAGCTCAGTTGGGAGAGCGCGTCGTTCGCAATGACGAGGTCAGCGG
>CAYPGL010000190.1:0-4188 GCA_964410035.1 uncultured Qipengyuania sp.
GCACGATCCAGCCGACCATCGAATGGCATCGCAAGGCGAAAGAGAACAATGCGCTCTACTTCTGCGATGCGGTGCAGGCTTATGGCAAGATCGAGCTGACCGGCGCCGACATGATCGCGATCAGCGCGCACAAATTCCACGGTCCCAAGGGCGTGGGCGCGCTGTGGGTCAGGGAGGGGCTGGACCTACACGAAGTTCAGACCGGCGGCGGGCAGGAATTCGGGCTCCGTTCTGGCACACTCAGCCCCGCGCTTATCGCGGGCATGGGCGCGGCTGCGGCAGAGGCAAGGGACCGGATGGAGCAGGATGCCGACCACGTCCAGAAGCTTTGGGAGCGCGCCTGCGCGATATTCGAGGATTGGGAGCTCAACGGCAGCGCAGAGGCCCGCTGGCACGGGAACCTGAACATCCGTCCGCGCGGACCGAATGGCGGAGGGCTCGACGTGAACCGCCTGATGAGCGAATGCCGCAACGTGATGTTCTCCGCCGGATCTGCCTGTGCCAGCGGTTCTGGTCGTACCAGCCATGTGCTCGAAGCTATTGGACTGCCCAAAAAGCTCGCGAAGACTTCGATCCGCCTGGGCTTCGGACGTTACACCACGCTCGAGGAGATTGAGGAAGCGGGCAAGGTGATCAACGAAGCGGCCAGGGCGCAGGGCAGCCTTTGAAAGTCCATTTCCTCAATTCCGATGGCGGGCGCATCGTTGCCGAGGCAGAGGAGGGCGATACGCTGCTGCGCGTGGCTCAGGCTGCGGGTATGCCACTGGAAGGAACCTGCGAGGGCCAGATGGCCTGTTCGACCTGCCACGTGGTGGTGGACAAGGACTGGTTTGTAAGGCTTACCGAAGCCAGCGAGGAGGAAGAGGACATGCTCGACCTCGCCGCTGGCGTGCGCCGCACCAGCCGCCTGTCCTGCCAGATCGTGCTGGGCGAGGGATTGGACGGACTGACCGTCACCATCCCCGCCGAAAGCCACGATATGAGCCGCTAGTCGGGCTTATTTTCGTCTAGTGCCGACGTGCTCGAAGGCAACCACTCATTACCGTTGTTCGCCGACAGGTCGGCCCGTTTGACGAGCCTGAACGCACCCCAAATCAACAGTCCGATCGGGAGGATGACGAGCCCGACAACCATGAGGATCGCGATCAGATTGCCGAATATGGTGGCGAGCGAGCCCCACGCGTTCCGGATCGGATCGACGAAGCCGCCTTCGCTGGGCGTACCGGCTTCATATTCCAGCGTCATGGTCGAATAGGCGACCCGTCCGCGCATCTCGTTGAGCCAGCTGCGGGCCTGGTCGATCTCTTCATTGACCTGCGCCACCCCGCGTTCGGCTTCGACAAGCTCGGCCACCGTACCCGTGCGGTTGCGCAGCACCTCCATCAAGCGGTCGCGCAGCACGGTGCGGGCGCGCAGCCGGGCCTCGGTATCCACGATCCGCTTGGAGAGATCCTCGCCCTCGATAGACGACGATACGAGTTCGCCCTTCATCCCTTCAGACGTCGCGGTCAGTGCCTTGCCGAAGGTCCGTGCCTCCCCGCTGCCGATGGCGAGTTGCAGACTGCCATAGGCATAGTCGCCTTCGTTCTCCCCCGAATTCATAGAGACGATGCGGCAGACCTGCGGGCCCTTGGCCTCGCACATGTCCGCATGCTTTTCCTGCATCGGCCGGATGAGGGCGGCAGGGACGCGGAACCCGAAGGCATAGCTGTAGGCGACCTGCGGCATGCCGACCGGGACCGGGCTGCCTGTGGATGGAGGAATATCCATGCTCCCTGCCTGCGAATTTCCCGATGCGGGCGGTGCAGGGGGAGGGGGCGGAGGAGAAACGGCACGCGGAGAAGAGCTTTCGCCCATGGCCTGCGAGTAACCGTATTCGGTCTGCGGCGGTTCGGCGATGTCCATTGTCACGTTTTCGGAGACTGCCTGATCCGATCCCGCCTCTCCGCAAGAGGTCAGTGCGAAGGCAAATACACCGGTCAGCAAGTAGGAACGTTTCATCATGGAATCTCTCCTCACCACATCTCTGCCTTATTGTGGCCTTATTTTTGCCGCAATTGCAAGCTTTTCGTTTATGTTACAACATATCCTGCCGTGGTGCAGAGTCTATTCGATCAAAGAAAAGGGCCCTGCCGACGCGTTGCGGCAGGGCCCGTGAAAGTGTTTCGAGGCAGGTAGTTATGCCGATTCAAGCTCGCGCTTGTTTGCGCTTTCGCCGAGCATTTCGATCAGCGCCTTGCTGAAGGCCGGAATGTCGTCCGGATTGCGGCTGGTGATCAACTGGCCGTCGATGGCGACTTCCTTGTCGACCACATTCGCGCCGGCATTCTTCAGATCGGTGCGGATCGAGGGCCAGCTGGTGACGGTCTTGCCGTTCACTAGGTCGGCTTCCGCGAGCAGCCACGGGGCGTGGCAGATGGCGGCGATCGGCTTGCCCGACATGCCGAATTCGCGGACGATTGCGACGGCGCGTTCGTTCATGCGGAGGATGTCGGGGTTCATTTGGCCGCCGGGGAGCAGCAGCGCGTCATAGCCGGAACAGTCGGTAACTTCGTCGACCGTCTTGTCGACCGATACGCTGTCGCCCCAGTCCTTCTGGTCCCAGCCCTTGATTTTGCCCTTCTCGAGGCTGACGACGGTGGTCACGAAACCGGCGTCTTCCAGATTGGCTTTCGGCTTCATCAGTTCGGACTGTTCGAAGCCGTCGGTGGCGAGGATCATTACGCGTTTCGTATGATGTGTCATGAGGGGGATGCTCCTTGATTTGGTGTTACCTTTGCAACGTGTGGGGATGACGCACCGTTCCGCGGTGACAGCCGAGCCGTGGCGGTGATAGGGCGGACTACAGATTCATCTCACAGGCCCGTTCGGGCTGAGCTTGTCGAAGCCCTGCACTTTTTCTTCGCGTGCGGCGCGGAAAGCAAAAACTGCCCTTCGACAAGCTCAGGGCGAACGGAAACTCGGGTAGTTCATGACGGCAAAAGACAAGACTCTCGACGATCCCTTCGATGCCATCGTCGACGCACCCTTCGATTCCGCCCTGTCCGAGCGCTACCTCGTCTATGCGCTCTCCACGATCACGGCACGTTCGCTGCCCGATCTGCGCGACGGGCTGAAGCCGGTCCACCGCCGCCTGCTGTGGACCATGCGGCAGCTCAAGCTGGACCCGGCGAGCGGGTTCAAGAAATCGGCCCGCGTGGTCGGCGACGTGATCGGCAAGTACCACCCGCACGGCGACACCGCCGCCTATGATGCGATGGTCCGTCTCGCGCAGGATTTCGCGCTGCGTTATCCGCTGGTCGAAGGGCAGGGGAACTTCGGCAATATCGACGGCGATAACGCCGCCGCCTATCGTTACACCGAAGCGCGCCTGACCAAAACCGCGATGCGGCTGATGGAGGGGCTCGACGCGGGGACGGTCGATTTCATTCCGACCTACAATAACGAGGAAGAAGAACCCGAGGTCATGCCGGGCCTTTTCCCGAACCTGCTGGCCAATGGGGCCAGCGGGATCGCGGTAGGCATGGCGACCAATATTCCCAGCCACAACGTGGCCGAGATCGTCGATGCCACGCTGGAGGTGATCGACAACCCGCATGTCGAGCATGCGCGGCTGATGGAACTGTTCAAGGGGCCCGATTTCCCCACCGGCGGCGTCGTGCCCGAAAGCGCGGAGACGATCAGCCACGCCTATGAGACGGGACGCGGCAGCTTCCGCGTGCGCGGCCGTTTCCATGCGGCCGAGGCAGAGAAGGCCGAGGACCGCGAGGCCGGTATCGAGCGGCTGGGC
Source organism: uncultured Qipengyuania sp. (assembly GCA_964410035.1). GTDB lineage: Bacteria > Pseudomonadota > Alphaproteobacteria > Sphingomonadales > Sphingomonadaceae > Qipengyuania. Next base: position 3,791 of record CAYPGL010000190.1, read on the forward strand.
GGCGGCCAGTGGCAGCTGGTGATTTCCGAGATCCCCTACCAGGTCCAGAAGGGCAAGCTGATCGAACAGATCGCCGCGGCCATCGGCGATCGCAAGCTGCCCATCCTCGAAGACGTGCGCGACGAAAGCGACACGGCGGTCCGCATCGTGCTGATCCCGCGCAGCCGCAATGTCGATCCCGAGTTGCTGAAGGAAAGCCTCTACAAGCTGACCGACATGGAAACGCGCTTCGGCCTCAACCTCAACGTGCTCGACCACTCGCGCACGCCGATGGTGATGGGGCTGAAGGAACTGCTCGACAACTGGATCGCCAGCCAGATCGGCATCCTGCAGCGCCGCAGCCAGCACCGGCTGGACCAGATCGCCAGGCGGCTGGAACTGGTCGAAGGCTATATCAT
>CAYPGL010000191.1:0-4176 GCA_964410035.1 uncultured Qipengyuania sp.
GCTTGGGCATTTTCATCTCCTTTGTCAGAGACACGTCCGGACCAGCCCTGGCAGCCCTTGTCGCCAGGCCGGCTGAGAATCACGTGTCGGTGAAGGCGCGCGAAATAGCGGTTTTCCGCCAGGATGCAAGTCAGAAGTGGGAGAGGTAGCCGCCATCGACTGCAATGCTCTGCCCCGTGATGTAGCTGGCATCGGAAGAAGCGAGGAAGGCGACCACCCCCGCAATCTCATGGGGCTCACCCCAGCGGCCTAGCGATGTCCGACGCTTCAAGTGTGCGGCGACATTGGGATCGGCAACCATCGCTTCGTTCGCTTCCGTGGCGAAATATCCCGGGGCAACGGAGTTGGCCGTGATACCGAACCGCCCGAGTTCGGCGGCCAAGGCACGGGTCAGCGCAGCAAGCCCCCCCTTGCTGGCGGTGTAGGATACATCACCCCGGGCGATATCGGCGGCGATCGAAGTGATATTGATAATTCGTCCATATCCACTTGCGCGCATGAGAGGCACTGCCCGGCGCGCAAGGTCGAAAGGAGAGACCAGATTACTTTCGAGCAGGTCGGCCATGTCGCCCCGCCCAATCTCGTCGAAGGAGCGTCGATCGCGTTCGCCGACATTGTTTACGAGAATGTCTAACCCTGTGACGGCAAGCTTCTCGAAAGCTCCTGTACAAGCATATTCGTCGGTAATGTCGAATGGCAAGGGCCGCGCCATCACACCCATGGCTTTGCAAGCTTCGCCAATTGCATCTGGATCGCGCCCGCCAAGCCATACGCAGGCTCCTTCGGACACCAGCTTCTGGGCGATCGCCAGACCAAGCCCACGCGATGCGCCCGTAACCAGCGCAAAGCGTCCGTCCAGTTTCCCTCCCGCGCTCATGTCAGTGCTCGTAGATCATCTTCACTGTCATGCCACCATCGATATTGAGATGTTGGCCCGTCACGAAACCTGCATTGTGAAGATACTCTACCGCTTTGGCGATATCTTCAGGTTTTCCTATCCGACCCGCCGGATGCTGGTCTCGATCCTCGGGACGGTGATCGGGGTGCGACCGGCTCCCTCTATTCTGCCAAGGGCCGGTCTCGATCCATCCCGGCCTGATCGCGTTGACGCGAATAGTGGGGCCAAGACTGACTGCCATCGAATGCGTGAGCGAATCAATACCGCCCTTGGCCGCGGCATAAGCAAAGGTATCAGGTTCGCTCATCACCGCGCGGGTCGAGGAGATGTTCACGATGCTGGCGCTCTCGGCCCGGCGAAGATGGGGAAGCGCGCTCCGGCTCACCAGGAAGGCGGCGGTCAAACTGGCATCGATCCATGCTTGCCAGTGCGCAAGTTCCAGTGTTTCCAACGGTCCTGAATAGGGATCGGCGATGCCCGAGTTGTTGACGAGGCAATGAAGCGCGCCGCCGTCCAGCCATACATCGATCCGTTCGAACGCGCGATTTACCTCGCCCTCCTTGCCCACATCGCAGGTTAGCAGGAGGGCCGCCCCACCGGGCAAGGCATCCCGAAGTTCGGCCAGCGCCTCGCTGTCCTTGTCGAGCCCGACAACTTTCCAACCTAGGCCTGCGAAATGCACCAGTGTCGCACGGCCGATGCCGTTGGCGGCTCCGGTGATCAGGATTGTCTTGTCTTTGCTCATGGGAGGGCAACGCCGCGGTGAGTATGAGGGTCCGCGATAAGGCCGAAAAGGTGCCGTGTTGGGAGATTACGCCAGATTCATGGCTTCGAGGACATCTTCGAGCCGCGCCGGATCTCCTATTGCCAGAGCATTGCCGTTGCTGCCGACGTGGAGAGGTTCCCCTGCCCAGTCACACATGATCCCACCTGCGCCCTCGACCACCGGGGCAAGTGCGGCGAAATCATGGATCTTGAGTCCGGCCTCGCAGACCACATCGACATATCCGCTGGCAACGAGGCCGTAATTATAGCAATCGCCGCCGTAGATGATCTTGCGCTCCGCCACTGCTTTCGCGAGGCCCATGAAGTGATCGGCCTCGTGGTCGGAAAATTGGTGCGGCGTGGTGGTCGCGAGCACGGCATTCGCGAGATCCCGGCAAGCTGCGCTTCTTACCGGCTTGCCGTTGAACGTGGTTCCTTCGCCCGTTCGGCCTGCCCAGCGCTCCTTCGCGATCGGCTGGTCGATGATGCCTAGCACGGGGAAGCCGTCCTGCATCAGGGCAATCAACGTCCCGAAGATTGGCCGTCCGGCAATGAAGCTGGTAGTTCCGTCGATAGGGTCCAGCACCCATTGGCGCCCGGCGCCATCATTGCGTGTCCCGTATTCTTCACCGATGATGCCATCGTGGGCCCGCTCGGCCTCAATGAGGGCCCGCATGGCAGCTTCCGCCGCACGGTCCGCTGCAGTTACGAAGCTACGGTCAGACTTCTCCTCCTCGTCCCAGTCCCCGCGAAACATGGGGCGGATCACCTCCGCCGCAGCATCTGCAAGTCGGTGAGCGAGTTCGAAGTCGGATCGTGAAGCCATGGCGGCGCATTTGACAGGATTGCGCTTCTGGTCAAGAGAGGCAGGGACTTCACCCTTCGGGTCGCACTGAAGGGAAGCGACCGATCGACAGGGAACAGGGCAATAGCTCCCCACTGGGTAAGGGGAAGGATTCTGCGCGCGGATTCGTGTCAAAGACCGGATCAACGCCGGAAGGACAGCCGCTTGCCTTCAATCGGAATCCCTGTGATCCGCTCAAACCCTGGATCACGCGGATCGGCGTGACATCGGTAACGCTGCCCGAAGGACAGTCCATCGAATGCGGCACGTTCGGAGAACATCCGATCATGCGAATTATTTACGGCTCGCGCTGGACGGCACGGACCGCTGACGGGTTGCAGGAATTCGCTCCGGGAGAGCGAGGGCTTGCCTTGTTCTTCGGACCTTGCACCAAGATGATGCGCTTGGAGGCCCATGGTACGTTCCAAGTCGTTACAGTAAATTTCGCGCCCGGAGCGATCCAGGGTCTGGACCTGCCACCGATCGAACAAGTTAACGATCGGATACTCCCTTTCGACTGCTTCACACATGATGAGCTTCCTGCAGAGCCCTACTCACCTCAGGCAGACGTTACCGCTTGGTTGGCTTCGGCAGAGCGCCAACTTCTGGCCGATGTAGAGCGCGCGGCACTCCACCCACCGGATTCTTTGCTGCGCGAATTCGACATTTTGTGTCTCACTGATCCGGGCGCGTCCCTTGACCGCTTTGCCGAAGCTCACGGGATAGCGCGCCGTACGCTCGAGCGGATACTCAATCGCCATCTGGGTGTTTCACCACGCTTCGCCATGCGCCGCGCCCGCGCGCTCGACATGGCGGCTGCCTTGCTGAATGTCGTGAGCAAGGAAGAGGAGGCGGAGATTGCCCTGCGCTATTTCGACCAGTCGCATGTCACGCGTGAGATGCGCCAGCTGTTCGATTCGACGCCGGGACGTCTCAAGAAAGGTAATCACCCCCTGTTGCTGATCACGATGGAAATCCGGCAATCCCGGCGGCTCGACGCGCTGGCGCGACTGGCGAGCGACGAGCCGCGACCCTGGCGCGATCCGGATGCGGAACCTCGCCAGGTCGATTAATCGAAAAGCGAGCTGACCGAACTCTCGTCCGCGATCCGGCGCACAGCTTCCCCTATCAGCGGAGCTATCGTGAGGATGCGCACCTTGGTCGAATCCTTGGCCGCATCGGTCGGACGAATGGAGTCAGTGATTACGAGTTCCTTTAGCGAAGAGCCGTCCACGCGCGCCACCGCTCCTCCGGAAAGCACGCCGTGAGTAATATAGGCAGCGACCGAAGCGGCGCCCTGATCGAGCAGGGCCTGCGCGGCGTTGCATAGCGTACCTCCGGAATCGACGATGTCGTCGATCAGGATGCAGTGTCGCCCTTTCACTTCGCCGATGATGTTCATGACTTCGCTTTCGCCCGGACGGTCGCGGCGCTTGTCCACGATGGCCAGCGGGGCATTGTCCAGCCGCTTGGCAAGCGCCCGCGCACGGACCACGCCGCCGACGTCGGGGCTGACGACCATGAGGTCCTGATCGCCGTATCGTGCCTGGATGTCGGCTGCCATAACGGGGGCGGCGAACAGGTTGTCCGTCGGGATGTCGAAAAAGCCCTGGATCTGGCCCGCATGCAGATCGACCGCGAGCACGCGATCAGCGCCAGCTTCGGTAAT
>CAYPGL010000192.1:0-1072 GCA_964410035.1 uncultured Qipengyuania sp.
TCCAAACGGCTATCGCATCTGGCGCGAACTCGAGGCCTACATGCGCCGCAAGATGGACGGTGGTGGCTACCGCGAGATCAAGACGCCGCAACTGATGGACGTTCGCCAGTGGGAACAATCGGGCCATTGGGGCAAATACGCGGAAAACATGTTTGCAGTGCCCGACATGGTGCCGGAAGTCGACGATAGCGGGGCAGGCTCGCACCCCAGCGTTGCGCCCGATTCCGACTGGATGGCGATCAAGCCGATGAACTGCCCGGCCCACGTTCTGGTCTTCAAGCAGGGCATCACCTCCTATCGCGACCTGCCGATCCGTTTGGGCGAGATGGGCTGCTGCCACCGTAACGAGCCGCACGGCGCGCTCCACGGGCTGATGCGCGTACGCCAGTTCACGCAGGACGATGCGCATATTTTCTGCACCGAAAAGCAGGTTGTCGAAGAAGTCCGCGCCTTCTGCAAGCTGGCGGACGAGGTCTATTCCGACTTCGGTTTCACCTACGAAATCAAGCTGGCGCTGCGCCCCGAGAAGCGGCTCGGCACCGACGCGGATTGGGACCGCGCCGAGCAGGAATTGCGCGATGCGGTCGAGGAAGCCGGCATGGCCAATGCGGATTACGGTTGGGAAGAACTGCCCGGCGAGGGCGCCTTCTATGCCCCCAAGCTCGAATGGCACCTTACCGATGCCATCGGCCGCACCTGGCAGGTCGGTACGATCCAGGGCGACCGCGTGCTGCCCGAACGCCTCGATGCGACCTATGTCGGCGAAGACGGTGAGAAGCATCGCCCGGTAATGCTGCACCGCGCGATCTTCGGCAGTTACGAACGCTTCATCGGCATTCTGATCGAACATTTTGCCGGGCGGCTTCCCGTGTGGCTTGCGCCGACGCAGGCGGTGGTGGCAACCATCGTCTCGGACGCAGACGATTACGCGAAGGAAGCGGTCGCCAGGCTGGAGGCTGCGGGCATCCGCGTGACTAGTGATCTTCGCAACGAGAAGATCAACTATAAGGTGCGCGAGCACAGCCACGCCAAGGTCCCGCACCTGCTGGTGGTGGGAATGCGCGAAGCCGAG
>CAYPGL010000192.1:1094-4127 GCA_964410035.1 uncultured Qipengyuania sp.
CGTCGCGGTGCGCACGCTGGGGCAGCAGCACCAGAAGGTGATGCCGCTCGATGAAGCAATCGCCATGCTGCGCGCCGAGGCGACACCGCCGGATCTGCGCGAAGGCTGATACGCCGGTGGAATTGTTCGCCGGTTATGGCTCGGCAGCGGTAATCGCCGCGCTGCTGGCCGCTTTCGGTTCCGCATTCGTGCGCGGGCTAACGGGGTTCGGCATGGCGATCCTGCTCGTGCCGATTCTCGCGCTGGCGCTCGCTCCGGTGGATGCTGTTCTGCTGGCGAACTTCCTCTCTGTGTTCATCGGCCTGACAGAGCTTCGGCGGCTGCTGCGCGGTGCGGAACGTTCGGCATGGATAATCATCGCGCTGGTCGCCGTGACGACGCCGCTCGGCCTCTATGCACTCAGCGTCACGAGCCCCGATATCGCGCGGTTGGTGATCGCAGTGATCGCCCTGTCCGCTTTCGTGGCCATCCTGCTGCCGCGGCGCGAAGCGCTGGACCACCATCCTGCGACCACGACGGGTGTCGGTGTGCTGAGCGGCCTGATGACCGGTTATGCCGGAATGCCCGGACCGCCCGTCGTGCCCTATTACGTGGGGCGCGACATCCCGCGCGAGGTGGCCAAGGCTTCGATGATGCTGATCTTCACCTGCGCATCGAGCGTGGGATTGGCGAGCGGCGCGGCGATCGGCGTTCTCGACTGGTCTCTGGTGCCGCTGGCAGCGCTGCTTTTTCCCGCCGTGCTGCTGGGCAACCGGTTAGGCGACAAGGCATCGGGTCGGATAGAGGACCGGACCTGGCGAATCAGCGTGGGCGTGGTGCTTGGCGGAGCGGCTGTGGGCGCACTGTGGAAGGCGTTCGGCTAGCTTGCGAACTTTCTCCCGCGCGAGACCTGTCAGAAGGGAAGCGCGGGTCCGGCCAGGATTAGCGCAAACGCGCATCCGCTCACGAAGGCGGCGCGCGCCGCATCACCCAGCGGCAGTGACGGGACATGAAAGCGAACGAGAGCGATAGCCTTAGCCATGCGGGCATTCTCCGCCCAATTTGCTAACGAAGGGTTAACTCTGCCTCACGGCCGGGGCATTTGTTGACTGGCGCAGTGGAAACCGCCCCCGCCTGCGAGCACCGCATCGCCGCGTAATCCAATGGTGGCGCGGTCGGGGAACAGTTCGGCGATGGCCGCCACGCCTTCCACGTCATGCGGGTTGCCGAAAGTGGGAACGACCACGAGGTGGCTGGTAATGGCGAAGTTTGCATAGCTCGCGGGTTCGATCCGGTCGCCGCTCGTGACGAGGCCGGGCGAAGGAATTTCCCTTACCGTCACTCCGGCTGCCTCTGCCCGGGCCTTGGCATCGGCATAGATATCGGCGTTGGGATCGTCCTTGCCGGTGGCTCGCGGCAGGGCGAGCGAGTTGGGGCCGACGAACCGCGCCAGATTGTCCACGTGCCCGTCGGTATGATCGTTTATCAATCCATCGCCGAGCCACAGCACGCGGGTGAAGCCCAAATCCTGCTTCAGACGGTCTTCTATCTCGGTGCGGGAGAGCTGCGGATTGCGATTGGGATTGAGCAGGCATTGCTCGGTCGTCGCAACGAGGCCGGTGCCGTCGCCATCGATCGCGCCGCCTTCTAGGATCCAGTCCGAGACTTCCAGAGGCAGACCGGCGTCCTGGGCCAGTTCCGCGCCGACAGTCTGATCCCCGTCCATCAAATACTTGCCGCCCCAGCCGTTGAAACCGAAACGCCGTGCGAACCGGCGGCCCTTGCCGTCGGTAAGCACCAGGGGGCCGATATCGCGCAGCCAGACGTCTCCGTAGGTCCGGCGCTCAAGCTTCACCCCACCGCTCACGAGATCGCGTGCACGCTGTTCGTTCGCCGCATCGCGGACCAGAAGGCGAACCTCCTGCCCACTTTCGGCCACGGCATTGGCGAAGGCGGCAATCTGCTCCTGCGCCTGCGGAAGCACCTCTGGCCATTCCCCGGCGTCGTGCGGAAAGCCGATCCACAGCCAGTCCTGCGGGGCCCACTCGGGGGGCATGGTCCATCGGGGCGTATCGCTCATGCGGCGCGGTTAGAACCAGCGGAGCAGGTCGTGCAACGAAAAAGGGGATGCTGAGGCGCTCCCTTTGCCATGCTCCTCGAATCACGCGTCAGCGGGTCTGGATCCGTCCTCCGACTTGCCGTTGCGAGAAGAGTAGTCTGGTTCGCCTTTGTTCCTGCTTTGGCTCTTCGGCATCGTACCGATCAATTCCAAATGCCTATCACAAGCCCATTATGCCTATTGCACCTCTTCGGTGGCTCTTGTGCGAAATTCGTCGCGCAGCTCGCGCTTGTAGAGCTTGCCGTTTGTCTCGCGTGGGAGCTGGGCGCGGAAGTCGAACAGTTTGGGCATCTTGATCTTGGCCAGCCTAGGCGCAAGGAAATCGCGCAGCTCCGCTTCCAGATCGGCACCTGCTTCGGCCATATCCTTGGGCTGGACCACCGCGACCACCTTTTCGCCGAAGTCAGGACAGGGCGCGCCGATCACGGCGGCATCCATCACCTTGTCGTGCGTGACCAGCAGGTTCTCGATCTCCTGCGGATAGATGTTCACCCCGCCAGAGATGATCATGTGGCTCTTGCGGTCGGTGAGGTAGAGATAGCCATCCTCGTCGACATGGCCGATATCGCCCAGCGTCATCCAGCCTGCCGGATGCATGGCCTCGGCAGTCTTTGCCGGATCGTTGTGATAGCTCGGGATTTGGTCGTTCTCGAAGAACAGCAACCCATCCTGACCGGCGGGGAGTTCCTCGCCCTCGGGGCCGCAGACATGGAGCTTTCCGTGGATGGCCTTGCCGACACTGCCGGGATGCTGGAGCCAGTCGTCCGCCTTGATCAGCGTCATGCCGATGCCTTCGGATCCGGCATAGTATTCATTAATGATCGGACCCCACCATTCGATCATCTCGCGCTTGATCGGCACCGGGCAGGGAGCCGCGGCGTGAAGAGCACGCTGGTGGCTGGACAGGTCGTAACCTTCGCGCTCCTCCGGTTCGA
>CAYPGL010000193.1:0-4111 GCA_964410035.1 uncultured Qipengyuania sp.
TGGAAATTGGTTTCGCCGCAAACGGTCGGCACGCCCACGCAGTTGCCATAACCGCCGATGCCCGCGACCACGCCTTGTACGAGGTGTTTCATTTTCGGATGTTCGGGACGGCCGAAGCGCAGCGCATTGGCATTCGCCACCGGACGCGCGCCCATCGTGAAAACGTCGCGCAGGATACCGCCGACGCCGGTGGCTGCCCCTTGATAGGGCTCGATATAGGAGGGATGGTTATGGCTCTCCATCTTGAAGATGGCAGCCTGGCCGTCCCCAATATCGATCACGCCCGCGTTCTCGCCCGGTCCGCAGATTACCCAAGGTGCCTCGGTCGGAAGTTTTTTCAGGTGCAGGCGGCTGGACTTGTAGGAGCAGTGTTCACTCCACATGACCGAAAAAATGCCCAGTTCCACCAAGTTGGGCTCGCGGCCCAGAGCGTGGAGGACGCGCTCGTATTCTTCTTCGGAAAGGCCGTGCTGGGCGACGATGTCGCCAGTGATCTTCTGCTCGATTTCGCTCATGGCCCGCGCCCTTACGGTGCGCGGCGCGCTCGCGCAATATCCATGCAGCTCAGATCGGCGGGCTCGCTACCCCCAAGCCCAATTCATTCCGGTGCCACCGCGTCGATCCGACCCAGAAAGCGATTGCGGTCAGCACTGCGAAGGCAAACAGCGCAAGAAGGATGGATGGCGGAGCTAGATCTCTCGGTTCCGGACCAAACCAGTTGATGGCCTGGAATACCAGCATAGTGGCCAGCAGAACGACGGGAGGGACGATCGGGCCCTTGGTGCGCGCCATGTAAGCCCAGAATGCGAGGCCCACGATCGCCAGTTCGGCCCCGATGGCAGCAAGCGGATGGTTCCAGAGGCCGAGGCCGAACGTTTCCTCGCCGCCAGCCAGGGTCAGGTCTGGCCTGTGACTGACCCAGTCCAGCAACCAATGCGATGCGACCACGATGGCGGCCCAGCTTGCAGCAACAGAGTTGCGCAGCCTCATCGCCACGAGGAGCCCAAACACTGCCGCGAAAACCAGCGCGCCCAGCAGGCTGTGTGTAATCGGGTAGTCATAGAAGTCGAACGGGTTCATCGCCGTGATTCCCGGCACCAGTCGCATCCGTTCGACCCCACCGAGGAATAGGATGAAAAACGCCCAGTCCGCCAGTTGCGCCGCGATAAACAGCGTGCCGAGCTTCGGCGCTTCGCGGGTTATCGCGCGGGCGGCTAGGGCAGGGGCGAAATGACCGATAAACATGCGTTTCGGTTACCTCAGTCGATCGTGTTCGCCACGAGCGTCGCGATGCCCGCCGCTGCCGCTGTCGCGAAAGCGCCCCAGGCAATGTCGGCCACCGTAACGATGGTCGACCAATGGCGTAGCGTCGCCTGGTTGGTCAGATCGTAGGTCGCGTAGCAGATTGCCCCCAGCAGCGCTCCGTTGAGCACCGCCGCACCAAGTCCCGCGGACAGACCCGGACGAACTGCGAACCAGACAATGGCTGCGATGTAAGCGGCGTAGAAAATGAAGGCGGGCACCATGCGAAAGCTGTCGGCGAGGATATCGCCCAGCCTCGGCCGGTAAAAATTGGGTCCTGCCCATCCGAGCCACAGTGCGTCCAGCGCGCCGAAGGCTACTGCTGCGGCAATGAAGGCGACAATCCACGTCATATCCGCTCCCCGTCTGATGCACCTTCTTGACCGCGCGCCCGCGCCCCGTCAATGCTCCGCGGCCATGGCAGAGGGTCAAGAGAAACCGATCGGCGAAATGAGCTTCGAAGAGGCTCTGCGCGCGTTGGAAGCCACCGTACGCAGGCTGGAGAGCGGCGATGTTCCGCTGGACGAGAGCATTGAACTTTACGAGCGCGGCGAAGAATTGCGCAAGGCTTGCCAAGCGCGCCTGGATGCAGCGCAGGCCAAGATCGACAAGATCGTATCCGACAGCGAAGGCAAGCCTACCGGCACAACACCCTTCGATGCGGAAGGCTGAGGCGTGAATGTCATGACAGCGATGCCCGACCTGCTGTCCGAGGCATTCGAGCAGGTACAGGAAGATGTAGACGCTGCTTTCGACGCATTTCTTCCGGTACCGCAAGATACGCGCGCAAGACTGGTGGAAGCGATGCGCTACGCTGTTATCGGCGGCGGAAAGCGCGTGCGCCCGCTGCTCGTCTGCGCGACTGCAAGGCTGTTCGGAGTCGACCGCGACGCTGCAGTCGCTGCCGGTTGCGCTGTCGAGGCTATCCACTGCTATTCGCTGATACACGACGATCTTCCCTGCATGGACGATGACGATCTGCGCCACGGTAAAGCGACCCTTCACAAGGCGTATGACGAGGCGACGGCGGTGCTGGCTGGCGATTGTCTCCACGCACTCGCTTTCGATATCCTATCCATGCAGGGCACCAGCAGCGATCCATTCGTGCGCTCGGAACTGATCGCGACGCTTGCAAGGGCAAGTGGCCATGAAGGCATGGCAGGCGGTCAGATGATGGACATCGTTTCGGACGAACAGGAATATGACCTGCGACAGGTCACACGCCTCCAGCAACTCAAGACCGGAGCGCTGCTCGCGGCCAGCGTCGAAATGGGTGCGATCCTAGGTCGGGTTCCGCCCGAAGGTCGGACTCACCTGCGTGCCTACGCCCGTGATATCGGACTTGCGTTCCAGATTGCCGACGACCTGCTCGATGTTGAAGGCGACGAGAAGAAAGCCGGCAAGGCACTGCGCAAGGACGAAGGGCAAGGGAAACAGACCTTCGTTACGCTGATGGGCCGCGACAAGGCACGGGCGCAGGCCGAAATGCTGGTCGGGCAGGCGGGTGAACATCTATCCGCCTATGGCGAAGATGCGCGCGTTCTCGCGGAATTGGCGCGCTTCGTGGTAAAGAGGGATCACTGATGGCTGAACGCATCGGCATTTATCCGGGAACCTTCGATCCCATAACGCTTGGTCATGCCGACATTATCCGGCGGGGCAGCAAACTGGTCGACAAGCTGATCATCGGAGTGACCACGAATCCGTCTAAGAACCCCATGTTCTCCAACGAAGAACGCTTTGCCATGGTGGAGCGGGAAATTGCCGGCATGGGCCTCGACAATGCCGAGGTTGTGGGTTTCAACGCCCTGCTCGTGAAATTCGCGCACAAAATGGGCGCGAACGTCTTGATCCGGGGGCTGCGCGCCGTCGCGGATTTCGAATACGAATATCAGATGGCGGGCATGAACCAGCAGCTCGACGACGACATCGAGACCGTCTTCCTCATGGCCGATGTCTCCCTCCAGCCGATTGCTTCGCGCCTCGTCAAGGAGATCGCGCTTTTCGGGGGCAGCATCGCGCCCTTCGTCAGCAAGGAAGTCTGCGACGAAGTCGTTGCGAGGGTAGAAGAAAAAGGCCGCCTAGGAGACTACTGAGTTGAACCCGAAAACCATTCATTGAACCGACAGCGCCGCCCCGCTAGGGCGTGGTTATACAGGATATTTCAACGGAATTTTCGATGCTCAAGTCTTCGCTTGCCCTTGCCGCCGCCGCGCTTACGGCGCTCGCCCCCATCACTGCGGTTGCGCAGGATGCCGAGGCTCAAGCCGAAGCGCATCCGGTATATCTGCCGATCAATTACAATCTGCAGGAGGATCCGGAGAATATCCTCTTTCTTGACCTGTCGAACGGCGAGCGTGTGGGCATCCGTCTTATGCCGAGCTGGGCACCCAATCATGTCGAGCGGATCAAGACGCTTTCCCGCCAGGGCTTCTACGACGGCGTCATCTTCCACCGGGTGATTGACGGCTTCATGGCGCAGACAGGTGACCCGACCGGCACTGGGCAGGGTGGCAGCGAGCTTCCCGATCTGGAGGAAGAATTCAATCCCATGCCTCATGTCCGCGGCACGGTCGCGATGGCCCGCGCGGCAAGCGAGGACAGCGCGAACAGCCAGTTTTTCATGGTGTTCTATCCGCGTTTCAGCCTCGATCGAAAGTACACCAATTTTGGCCGAGTGATCTCCAATATGGACGCGGTCGACGCGATCAACCGCGGCGAACCGCCCGCCAATCCCACCCGTATCCTGCAGGCTTCGCTCGCCTCGGACAACAAGCCCGTCCCGGTGCCGATGCCCTCCGCTGCGCCT
>CAYPGL010000194.1:0-4075 GCA_964410035.1 uncultured Qipengyuania sp.
GCTGCATTAGATATACCATCTGTAGCGCCTGAAGCTGGGCACGCTGTTCATTGTCCACGCCGCCCGAATGGCCGCCGGTTGTTTCCTCGTAATACCAGTAGGGCTGGCCGAGGGCCTTCAGCTTCGCAGCGCCTTTTCGCGCATGGGCAGGGTGCGTCCGGTCGTCGGCAGTCGAGGCCCAGAGGAACGGTTCGGGATACTCCACACCCTCGACCAGCTTCTGGTAAGGCGAATAGCCTTCGATCCAGCCGCGCTGTTCGGGAATACGAGGATCGCCATACTCGCCGATCCACGATGCGCCACGGCCAATCAGGTGGTAGCGCAGCATGTCAAAGAGCGGGATCTGCACGATTGCGGCATCGAACAGGTCGGGCCGTTGGGTGAAGGCCGTGCCCACCAGCAGGCCGCCCTGAGAACCACCCTGGATGCCCAAGTGGTCGGACGAGGTGATGCCTCGTTCGACGAGGTCTTCGGCCACGGCAATGAAATCGTCCCACGTGCGCTGCTTGTTTTCGCGAATGGCGCTTTGGTGCCACATCGGGCCGAACTCGCCGCCGCCGCGCATGTTCGCGAGGACATAGGCACCGCCCTTTTCGAGCCATAGTTTGCCGGTGGTTCCAAGGTAGCCGGGAAGACGGGGGACCTGGAACCCCCCATAGCCTGTCAGGAGCGTGGCAGTGCTGCCATCCATGACCATGCCTTCGGGCTTGACCAGGAAGTAAGGGATCTTGGTCCCGTCCTTGCTGGTTGCTTCGAACTGCTCGACTTCCATGCCTGCGGGATCGAAATAAGCCGGCGAGGTCTTGATGATTTCCGGAGCAGATGCTCCATTGGAATAATAGAGCGCACTGGGTTCAATGAAATTGGTCACCGAATACATGATATCTTCGGTTTCGTTCGACGTAGCGGCCACGCCAACAGTGGCATTGTCGGGTAATGCAATTTCGCTGCTGACCCACTCTCCCCCTTTGTAATCGAACTTCAGAACCTTGCCGATCACGTTATCGAGGATTTCGATATAGGCGCTGCTGGCAGTCGATCCGCCGCCCTGTTTCGTCTGACGATCACCGGGTGCCCACACGACGGTCTTTTCAGCACCGTTGGGATCGGCCAACCATTCTTCGAGATTGGCCGAAATCAAGGCATCCGCCGGGAAGGTCTGATCACCGATTGTCCAGTCGACGTCCGTAGAGAACAGCATCTGTCCATCGATAATTCCGCTGAGCGACGACTTTTCCGGCATTTTCAGCCTGACCCATTTACCGTCCTGCTGAAGGTACCATGCGCGGTCATGGAAGGAGGTGCCGCGCATGGCGGTGTAGCCGTACACCGTACCCGCGGAATCGCGCAGCAGGCTTGCTCCGGCCCATACGTCACTAGGTTCGCCGCGATAGATTTCAGGTGCGCTGGTCAGGTCGGTCCCGCGCTTCCAGAGGCGGGTTGTGAAGGGGTATTCGCTTTCCGTGAGCGTGCCTTCACCGAAATCTCGGCTCACGAGCAAAGTATCGCGGTCGAGCCATTCGATGCCGCCCTGGCTTTCGCTGTCAATGACGAAGCCGCCTTCCACGAAAGTCCGAGACTGCATGTCGAATTCGCGCAGGATGGTTGCATCTTTGCCCCCGTCGGACAAGGCAATCATGCAATAGCGCATTTCCGGCGGCAGGCAGGTCGAACCCTTGTAAACCCATTCCTTTCCTTCCGCAGCGGCGAGTGCGTCGACATCTAATACGGTTTCCCACTCGGGGTCGTCGCTGCGATAGCTTTCCAGCGTGGTACGCCGAAGTACACCCTTCGGATTCTGCTTGTCCTGCCAGAAATTATAAAGGCCATCCGGGCGGAACGACACGTAAGGAATTTTGTCTTCGCTATCATAGATCGCCAGCGCTTCGGCCTTGAGTTGCTCGAAACGCGGGTCGTCGGTCATGTGCGAGGTGGTTCGGGCATTCTCAGCCTCGACCCAATCGAGAGCCCTTTCGCTGCGGGCTTCTTCCAGCCAGATGAAAGGGTCTTCGTCGGGGCCAGGCACGCCGTCTTGTGCCATTGTCACGCTACTCATTCCGAATGCCATGGCTGCGCCAATGGCGAGTGTCGATACGTATTTCATGATGTGCGACCTTCTTTGCAGGTCGGCGGGTATGCCCGCAGGTCCCCGATGTGTAAAATCGCTTGTCGGCTTCGGAACGCAGTTGGTCGAAAGGTGCTCTAACGGTCGTTATTGGAGTAGAGCACCGGCCTTCGGCCGAGCGTTAGTTCACGTCCCTCAAACCAGCCGAGATATTTGCCTGCCAGCCTCCAGACGAGCAGCACGAGCGGTCCGGAAACGAGGCCGTCAGTTGCGTAGTGCCAACCCAGGTGGATCGATCCAATGTAGATTGCTCTGCATAGATCCAGCCGGTGATGGTGAGTATTCTCACCCGATATCGTTGCAACCATAGTGCCGCGGCGACGGCAATCGCGACATGGATCGACGGCATGGCAGAAATGATCGACGGCATGGCAGAAATTTCGCACGGGTCGGTTCCGAAGAACAGGAACCGATCAAGTTCGATCAGGAAAGGATCAAGGTAGAGGGGTATCACGAAGGGGGATCGATTTCTTGATCCCGCTGAACGCTTCGAGTGTGACAGCTAGTGAAAGTTAGAGGGCGCCTGCCATAGCAGCTTGGACCAATGCGCTCGAACGTCGTTGAACAGCTGGCGTGTGGGCTCTGAATGCCGTTTCAGTATCAGGCGAAGCGGCTGCGCGCAGATGAAAAGCGGAGTGACGAGAACCGCTATCGTAACGAAGGAGTTAACCCGGCTGTTGTCGGGCACGGGCAATGATGCAGCCGCAAGCACGATCGCTATGACGGTCAGATAGCCAATCGAAATTCCGCGAAGCACCATTCCGTGGAATTTTCGAGCACCAGCAGGCCAGGAAAGCTTCGACTTCGCCTTACCGCCAACTGGAGGCAATGAAAAAGGGCGGCCCGAACAGGCCGCCCTCCATAAATACTTATTCGCGAGCCAGGCTCAGCCTTCGACGTGTTCCGCCAGAACCGTGAGACCCTTCTCACTGACCTCGGCGAAGCCGCCGCGGACTTCGATCGTCTCAGGGGCAGAGCCTTCGGTCTTGTAAACTTGTACGTCGCCATCGTGGATGGTGGACATGAAGGGAGCATGGCCCTCAAGCACGCCGAAATCGCCCTCCGCACCGGGGACGACGACCATGTGGACGTCTTCCGAGCGGACCAGCTTTTCCGGCGTGACGAGTTCGAAGTGCAGAGCCATGTTATCAGGATTCCTCGGCGAGCTTCTTGGCCTTTTCGACCGCCTGATCGATGCCGCCGACCATATAGAAAGCGCTTTCCGGCAGGTGATCGTACTCGCCGTCGACGACAGCCTTGAACGACTTCACCGTGTCTTCCAGCTGGACGAACACGCCCGGGATGTTGGTGAAGACTTCGGCCACGTGGAACGGCTGCGAAAGGAAACGCTGGATCTTGCGGGCGCGGGCCACGGTCAGCTTATCTTCTTCGCTCAGTTCGTCCATGCCGAGGATGGCGATGATGTCCTGCAGGCTCTTGTACTTCTGCAGGGTTTCCTGGACGCGGCGGGCGGTTTCGTAGTGCTCCTGGCCGACGACGCGCGGTTCTAGCACGCGGCTGGTCGAGTCGAGCGGGTCGACCGCGGGATAGATGCCGAGCTCGGAGATGGCGCGCGACAGAGTGGTCGTTGCGTCCAAGTGGGCGAACGAAGTTGCCGGTGCCGGGTCGGTAAGGTCGTCGGCGGGCACGTAGATGGCCTGGACCGAGGTGATCGAACCTTTGGTGGTCGAGGTGATGCGTTCCTGCAGGTTGCCCATGTCGGTCGACAGGGTGGGCTGATAGCCCACGGCCGAAGGGATACGGCCGAGCAGTGCGGACACTTCCGAACCCGCCTGCGTGAAACGGAAGATGTTGTCGACGAAGAACAGGACGTCCTGGCCTTCCTCGTCGCGGAAATATTCCGCCATCGTCAGACCCGAGAGGGCGACGCGAGCACGGGCGCCGGGAGGCTCGTTCATCTGGCCGAAAACCAGCGCAACCTTTGAGCCT
>CAYPGL010000195.1:0-4067 GCA_964410035.1 uncultured Qipengyuania sp.
GATCGCCAGCAAGCTGATCCGCACCTACACCGACCGGCACGGTCTCAAGAACTTGGTCGAGGAACTTCTCGACGAAAGCATGTCCAAGGTTCAACAAAGCTCCGACTGGGGCGGCTCCGAACTGAACGAGGCGCAGCGCGATTATGCAGCCTCCGATGTGCGCTTTCTCCACCGGATGAAGGAAGAACTCGACCGCCGGCTCGAACGCGAAGGCCGGATGGAGCTTGCGCAGGCCTGTTTCGATTTCCTCCCCGCCCGGGCGCATCTCGATATTCTCGGCTGGCAGGATCACGATATCTTCAGCCACGCGTCAGCCTGAGGGGAGCAGGTAGGCCGGCATGGTATTCCGCAAGCGCAGGATCGAAACGCAGGAGGCGAAGCAACTACGCACGCGCCGTCAGCAATTCGCCGCGCCCGGCGGAAGCCACGACCGGCTAGTGCGTTTCCTCCTCCGGGCTCTGCCGATGGGCGTCGGCGTACTTGCAGCGCTGATGATCATCACGCCGCTTTCCCCACGCGGCGAGATCAGCTTCCTGCTCGATCGCAACGAAGTAGCCGTCATCCACGAACGGCTGCGCGTCGATAATGCACTCTACCGCGGGCAGGATGCGCAGGGCCGGCCGTTTTCGCTGACCGCCGGAGAAGCCGTCCAGAGATCGAGCATCGAGGGAATCGTCCGGATGGACGAGCTTGTCGCGCGGATGCTGCTGAAGGAAGGGCCGGCCCGGATCGAAGCGCCCGGTGGGCAGTATGACATCAGTGAAGAAGTGGTCGCCGTGAACGGGACCATGCGCATGGAAGCCGCCGACGGTTACCGCATGCGCGCCAGTGGGGTTTCGCTTGACCTCAACAACAAGACGCTGGAGGGCGCAGGCGGTGTCGAAGGCGCGATACCCGCTGGCACATTCAGCGCCAACAGGCTCGATGCAGATCTGGCCGAACGCCGGATAACCCTTTCGGGCAATGCGCGGTTGCGCATGGAGCCCGGAAAACTGAGGATGCCCTGATGAAGAGCCATTTCCCCACCATCGTCAAGAGCACGGCCGCAGGCTTTGCGCTGACCCTGGCGGCGCTTGCCGGAATGCAGCTGTCCGCGCAGGCAATTGCAGGGCATAATTCCAACGCCCCCGTATCCTACGCCGCCGACCGGATCGAATTGCAGGACCGGCAGAACCGCGTGGTCCTGTCGGGCAATGTTGAGATCACGCAGGCAGGGCTCAATCTCTCTGCCGCGCGGACCATTGTGAATTATTCCGATGCGGGCAGTCTCAGCATCCAGCGGATCATGGCGACCGGCGGGGTCAATGTCAGCCGCGGCAACGAGCGTGCGCGCGGCGATACGGCGGTCTATGATTTCAATCGCCGGATCATCACCATGGCCGGCAATGTGCGGCTCAATCGCGGCGGCGACACGCTTAATGGCGGGCGACTCGTGATCGATCTTGCCAGTGGCGTTACAAGTGTGGACGGGCAGTCGAGTGGTTCTTCGGGCGTGACTGGCACCGGATCGACTTCGTCGAACGGGCGCGTCACCGGCACTTTCTCCGTCCCGGAAAATTAGGCCGCGTTAACGGCGCCCCGCACCGGCCACGCGGGCAATGCCGGTGAGGCCCTGGGCCAGCAGCAATTCAGAAGACTGGCTGTTAGTCAGCAACTCGCGGTGCAATTCAGTCAGCCGTAGGGTCAGCCGGTCGAGCTTGGGACCGCGCCAGCGCTGGACTTGCTCTGCAATGTCGCGCTCTTCCTTCCAGAAGATGCCGAGCCGCGCCTTTTCACCCTTGTCGAGATCCTGATAGCGCCGATTGCCTAATGCTGCAGAGATACGGGCAAGCTGGGCCGCCCGCCGTTCCACCGCCAGCAGCGTACCGACCGGGTTGAGACCGATCTGCTTCATTCGCGCGATCTCGGTTGCGACCTTCGCGCCCTGCCCCGCCATCACCGCATTGACCAGCGAGGCGAAGCCTTCCTCCTCGCTCGCCGCGCCGATGGCATCGAGATGTTCCATATTCGCGGGCCTCGGGGATTGCGGGCTGGCATCGAGATAGGTTGCCAGCTTGGTCACCTCGCTCTGCGCCAGCCGCACATCAAGATTGGCGCCGCGCGCGATCCGCTCCGCCACCGCGCCATCGAGCTTTACGCCCGCCGTATCACCCATGCTCCGCACCGTCTGGGTAACCGAGCGCAGGTCCGGCGGATAGAACATCGCAACTAGCGCATCCTTGCGCTTTTCCAACAGCTTCGCGGTGCGCGACTTGTCGGTGGCCGAAGTGGCGACTATAATGACAGGACAGGCCTCGCCCGCCCCCATGTCACCGGTTTCTACAAGGGTTTTGAGCGCTTCGTGCGCCTCGTCCCCCGCAACGCGGGACCAGATGTGGCGGCTGTCGCCAAAGAGCGAGTTAGAGCGTGCTTCGTCGCCCAGTTTCGCCGGATCGGCGCGAAGTTCGGCGCCGGAGATTTCAATCCGCTCGCCCGGTTCCGGGAGCATCGCAACAAGATCGTTCGCCGCGGCACTCGCGCCTGCCTCGTCCTGTCCGCAGAAGAAAAATATCGTGCAGCTATCAGCTGCATTCCTAGCCTTGGCGGCAAAGTCGCGGCTGGTGAGCTTCACCGGTCCCGAAGCGTCAGCGCGACGCGGGTGACGATGCGGTCGGCGATTTCCTTCGAGAGGTTCTCGATCGCGGTATTTTCCGCAGCGATTGTCGCATATTCGCTGGACACGACATCGATCCCGGCATCAGCACCTTCGGTCGCGTCGAGCAGGATTTCGCCGCTCGTAGCGTCCACAAGCTGGTAGCGCGCTCGCAAGGTGCGGCGTTCGCGGCTGACGGTATCGTCGGCCAGTACGGCGAGACCTTCGAGGCTGTCATCCAGGCGCACGTCGAGCCGGTAACGGAAGTCGGAGACGCCCGCGGCGCCCAGCTTCTCGTTCAGGGCATTGCGCACTAGCCAGCCCGCCTTGCCCTGGATCGGCGGAACGTCGACCGCCGCGAGACCTTGCGCGACTGCGCCGCTGCCGCCGCCCGCATACATGGGGGACAGCGAACAGGCAGGCAGGACCAGCGCAACGAAAAGGGCGAGGAATATCCGCATCAGGTGACGATATTCACCAATCTGTCCGGCACGACAATGACCTTGCGGATTTCTGCACCGTCGATCGAACGCTGGACGTTCTCGGAGGCGAGAGCCATGGCTTCGAGGTCCTCCTTCGAAGCCCCCTTGGGCGCGGTGAGCGTATCGCGCAGTTTGCCCTTGTGCTGGATGGCGATGGTCACCTCGTCCTCCACCAGCAGCGCCGGGTCGACTTCGGGCCATGCCGCATCCGCGACCAGCCCGGTCTCGCCGAGCCTGGCCCAGGCTTCCTCAGCAAGGTGCGGCATCATCGGTGCGGCCAGCTGCACAAGGGAGCGAATTGCATGGCTGCGGCTGGCGGAAGGCGCGGCCTTTTCCACTGCGCCGGTCAATTCGTAAATCCGCGCGACCGCCTTGTTGAACCCGAGCGCCTCGATATCATGGGCCACTGCGGCAATCGTCTGGTGCGTCTTGCGGGCCAGTGCGTTGTCCTCGCCCTGCGCCGCGGCGTCATAAGCCGCGAATAGGCGCCACAGGCGGTGAACGAAGCGACTGCATCCTTCGATGCCCGCTTCGGACCACGGCAAATCGCGTTCGGGGGGGCTGTCAGAGAGCATGAACCAGCGCACCGCATCAGCGCCAAAGGTGTCGATAATAGTGTCGGGGTCCACGACATTCTTCTTCGACTTCGACATCTTTATGACGCGGCCGATCTCGACCTCGCCGCCATCGGCGCTTAGCAATGCGCGACTTGCCTCACGGCTGATCTCGTCGGGTGAGTAATAGACGGTCTTGCCGCCCACTCGGCGCGAATAGGTTTCATGCGTCACCATGCCTTGCGTGAACAGCGAGGCGAAGGGCTCTGTCACTTCGATCTGCCCCATATGCGCCAGCGCGCGGGTCCAGAAGCGGGCGTAGAGCAGATGTAGGATCGCATGCTCGATCCCGCCGATATATTGTTCGACCGGAAGCCACTTGGCGATTTCGTCCCGGTC
>CAYPGL010000196.1:0-4048 GCA_964410035.1 uncultured Qipengyuania sp.
CATCTTCATCGAGGATCTGCGCGAGGAGTTCGTCCGCGATTTCGTTTTCCCGATGATGCGCGCCAACGCCCGCTACGAAGGCGATTACCTGCTGGGCACCAGCATCGCGCGTCCCTTGATCTCCAAGCGTCTCGTCGAGATCGCGCACGAGACCGGCGCCGATGCGATCGCTCACGGGGCGACCGGCAAGGGCAACGACCAGGTCCGCTTCGAGCTCTCGGCCTACGCGCTCGATCCGAATATCGAGGTGATCGCCCCGTGGCGCGAATGGGACCTCACCAGCCGCACCGCGCTGATCGACTGGGCCGAAAAGCACCAGATCCAGGTGCCCAAGGACAAACGCGGCGAGAGCCCGTTCTCGACCGACGCGAACCTGCTCCACACCTCGTCGGAGGGCAAGGTGCTCGAGGATCCGTGGGAGGAAACGCCCGACTACGTCTATTCGCGCACCGACCATCCCGAGGACGCGCCCGACACGCCCGAATATATCGAGATCGGCTTCGAGAAGGGCGATGGCGTATCGCTCGATGGCGAGACGATGAGCCCGGCGACGCTGCTGGCCGCGCTGAACGATCTGGGCCGCACACATGGTATCGGCCGGCTCGATCTGGTCGAGAACCGCTTCGTCGGCATGAAGAGCCGCGGCATGTACGAGACGCCCGGCGGCGAGATCTATGCCCGCGCGCATCGCGGGATCGAGCAGATCACGCTCGATCGCGGCGCAGCGCATCTCAAGGACGAGCTGATGCCGAAATATGCGGAGCTCATCTACAACGGGTTCTGGTTCAGCCCCGAGCGCGAGATGCTGCAGGCGGCGATCGATTTGAGCCAGGAGCGCGTCAACGGCACCGTCCGGCTCAAGCTCTACAAGGGCAATGCGATGGTGGTCGGCCGCAAGTCGCGCGACACGCTCTATTCGGAGGCCCATGTGACCTTCGAAGACGATGCCGGCGCTTACGACCAGCAGGACGCGGCGGGCTTCATCAAGCTCAATGCGCTGCGCCTGCGGCTACTGGGCGCGCGCGACAGGCGCAGCTGATCTCGGGAATGGATGCAGCACGACTCGGCAGAAATGTCGGGATTGGCAGCGCCTTTATAAGATTCTTGCGCGAAAGGCAAGTCCGGCTTTCCGTTACTTATCCACCGTTATCCACAACCAAAAGTGTGGAATGTCGATAAGTCGGGCTTGCGCAGCTTGAACGAATCGCTTTCCCGGCGCAGTTTCAAGTCATCGGAAGGCGGAGGAACCCGTCGGAACTTGAAGGCCGAAAGGCCTGATAGGAAAGCGGAATTCCGTTGAAACCATCCGGTACCGTGGCTGAGCCCGCGGTAGCGTCGGAAAACACGTCGCGAACGAACCTTCGGGTTTGATCAAGACGAACCGCAGATGCTGCGAGTGGCTCGTTACGGTTTGGCCGGATCATCCGGTCACGCGAGGTCGGAGCAAAGGGAGGCGCGAGCCGAACCGGGCGAAGACCGCAAGTTCCGGGAAACCGGGGTGCTTCGGCACCGACGGAACCGGAAGGGAAAAGTCGGGTGAAACGCAATCCCTCGTGGATTGCCGGAACCGCGGATATCGCGAGACCGCTACGGATGTGAAGGCTTCGGAACCGCCGGGTGGTGGCAGTGAAGGAAAGCGAGCCTCGGGCTCGTGGACCGGATCTCCCCGCCCGACGGAACCGGTTCCCGGCGCGAGCGCCGGACGCACGAGCCCGGCGGCTTTGCCAAAGGGCAACATGCTTCGGCGTATGCGTTCCCCCCGGAACGAGACGTCGGCGAGAGCGGGGTCGGCAGCAATGCCGGCCCCGTTTGTCATTCGGGATCCGAAACCCTGGCACCGCGATTCTCCGGCTGCGGATCGGCAATTTCCCGCTCTTTGCCGCCCGGAATCGCGACCGGACGACGGCAAATTGCGGCAAAACGGTGGCACATCGCGACTCCTGAGCCGTTCGGCGCTGTATAACCCGGCCACGATGGAAGGGACCCGCAAACCCCTGCGCCGCGCCACCTGGCTGGCCGCCATGCTCGCCCTCACCTGGTCGAGCTCGGCGGCGGTGTCGCAGGACGCCGTGTCCGAACCGGTGGTGCAGGACGTACCGCCGAGCTTCGCCGACAGCTTTCCCTCCGTGCCCGAGCCCGACACAGCGCCCGAACCCGCCGACGGTGCGGTCGACGTGACCGAGATCGACCCGCCGATCGAGGTGGTCGAGGACGAAGTCGCAATCGGCAGCGGCACCGCTTCCTATTACGGGCGCAAGTTCCACGGGCGCCGCACCGCCAGCGGCGAGCCGTTCGACATGTACGCGATGACCGCCGCGCACCGCACCCTGCCCTTCGGCACCCGCCTGCGCGTCACCAACCCGCGCACCGGGGCGAGCGTGGTCGTGCGGATCAACGATCGCGGCCCGTTCCACGGCAGCCGGATCATCGACGTCTCGCGCGCCGCGGCCGAGGAACTCGGCCTGGTCGGGCGCGGCCACGGCCTGGTCGAGCTCGCGCTGGTCGACTAGCGCGCCCTCCCTGCGCGTTCACCCCGCGCATTCTCCCCCCGAGCCGCTAGAGCGTCAGCTCCGATACGTCGCGCAGGCTCCCCAGCTTGCCCTTGATGAAGGCGTTGAACGCGATCGAGTAGCGCGGCATCTGCGACTGGTTGGGCTCGACGTAATGCTGCAGCTTGCTCGGGAACAGCAGCAGGTCGCCCTGCTTGGGCACCACCGCGTTCTTGAGCGTGTTGTAGACATTCACCTGCCCGTTGTTCGGCCCCAGTTCGAGCTGCTGGTAGGCGGTGTGCCGTTCGAAGATCATGTTCGCCGGCGGATCGGGCATCGCGGCGTAGTAGAGCGAGCCCGACACGATCGAGTTCGAATGCGAATGCCCGTGCATCCCCGCGCCGGGCGGGTTCACCAGCGTCCAGCTCTGCGTCACGTAGAGCTTCTGCGTCAGCCCCATCACCTCCTTGGCATAGGTGTCGAGCGCCTCCTGCACCGCCCTGGCGATCGAGCGCAGCTCCTTGCGCTTGAAGATGTAGAGGTCCTTCGAGATCTTGTTGGTCTGGTTGTCGACCATCTCGAGCCCCTTGAGCAGCTTGACCTGCTCGGGCGTGATCGCATCGGCGATGCTGGTCACGAAGTACGGTTCCGCAAAGAGCGGTTTCACGTCGAATGCGCGGCTGGCCATCCGCTTTTCTCCCCGGCCATTTCAGTCCCGCCGACCGTGCTATTCATGTGACAGCAATGTTGCAACCCCCGGCTTCCGCCTCCTCCGCGGCGCATTCCGCCACGTCGCGCGCCCATTCGGCCTGCACGTCCTGGCGGATGTGGCCCCAGGCATCGACCAGCCACCATTCGGGCGTCCCGCGCTCGAAGGCGAGCACCTGCTGCTCGATACAGGCTTGCAGCGTCTCGAGCGTGGCGTCCTGCGGTTCGCCGTCCGCGTCGTCGGCTTCGGGCGCGGGCTCGGCGAGCAGCTCGAACACCAGGTCCCCCGCCGCCGCTTCTTCAGCCAACGCCTCCCGCGCTTCGAGCATCTCCGCCACCCGCGCGCGCCAGCCCTTGTCGTAATCGGGATCGCGCCACTGCACCGGCGCCCAGAAGGCGGGCGAGGCCCAGTCCTGCCGCCGCATCGCGTCGAGGGCGATGGACCGGGTGTTACACTGTCCAGGACCTTTTTTACCGGACGGCTCGGCGCTGGCCGGAGAGGTGCCGCTATCCGCGCCCTCGCCCCCGCTCGCCGCCGCCGGTTCGCGAGTGCCGGTGTCGGGCAATTCCACCCCCGGTAGGGGCTCCCCTGCCCCGAACGCCGCCATCGCCGCGTCGAAATCGTCGGACAGCGCGCGCACCTCGGCGCGCTCGGACAATCTGTCGAGCCGGCCGATATGCGCGAGCAGCAGCCGCCCATCGTAGCGCCGCCGCTTGGCGACCTCCTCGCCATGGTAGAAGACCGTCTCCTCCACCCCCACGATCGCGCGGCACGCCAGCACGTCCTCGGCCCGCGCCAGCGCCTGCAACTGCGCCGCCTCCCAGCAACGGCGAAAGTCGGCACAAGCCCG
>CAYPGL010000197.1:0-4047 GCA_964410035.1 uncultured Qipengyuania sp.
ACGGGGCCGTAGCTCAGTTGGGAGAGCGCGTCGTTCGCAATGACGAGGTCAGCGGTTCGATCCCGCTCGGCTCCACCAATTTCCTCGAAGACTTATTCCGCGCTACTTCCCCGTTATGATCGACCAAACCCTCCTGCTCATCGGCGCGGGCCATGCGCATCTGGGCGTAATCGATTCGCTCCGGAAAAAGCCGCTCCCGCACACACGTGTTGTGCTCGTCGAGCCGCTCGATACCACGCGCTATTCCGGCATGGTTCCGGGCTGGCTGGCCGGGGAGTATCGCGCGGACGAAGCGGGTATCCCCTTGCAGCCGCTGGCGAGGGAAGCGGGTATCGATTGGCACCGTGCCAGGCTTGTATCCCTCGATCCCCACGCGAAGGCGGCTCTTCTGGATAGCGGGGAGATCGTCAGATACGATGTCTGTGCTATTGCCACCGGAGGAGAGGGGCGGGCTGCCGAACTGCTTGGACGCGATCGGCGGCTGCTCGACATCCGCCCGATCGACGGCTTCATCGAAAGCTGGCAGCAACTGCGAGAGAGCCGATCCGCCATCCGCAATATCGCGGTGGTGGGCGGCGGCGCGGGCGGAGTGGAACTGGCTTTCGGGCTCGCCAATGCGCCGGAAATCCCTCGAGTTTCTATCACGCTCGTTTGCGGAAAGGCCGGACTGCTGCCGGATCATTCTGGGGCGATCGCCGAAAAGGTTCGGGCCGAACTGATGCGGCAGAATATTCGCATCACCGATGCCGATGCGCGTTTTGAGAGCGGAAAGCTCGTGGCCGGGGACAAATCTCTTGAGCCGTTGGAACTTGTGGTCGCTGCGGTCGGAAGCGGCGCACCCGACTGGCCGCGGGCGAGCGGTCTGCCCGTGGATGAAGATGGCTTCATCCGGGTCGATGAGCATCAGGTCGTCTGCGGATTTCGCGAGATTTTTGCGACCGGCGACGTGGCGCGCCGGACGGACAGGCAACTGAAGCATTCCGGTGTGCACGCCGTCTATGCCGGGCCCGTATTGGCGAAGAACCTTCGGCGCACACTCGCAGGCAAGTGGCCTCGCCGCGTTTACAGAGGTCTCGGCATGGATTTCTACTTGCTCAACACGTGCAGGGGAGAAGCTATCCTGTCCCATCACGGGCTCGCGATACAGGCTCGTTGGCTGCGCCGGCTGAAGGATTGGCTAGACCGCCGCTGGGTCGACCGGTTCAGCCGGTGAGGCGTGCCTCGATCGCATCGGACAATTCGCGCAGACGCGCCGCATTATAACCGAGATCCGACAGGCCGACGCGGCTGACCGAGCGCAGGTCGATGACGCCGTCTCCCACCCGGGCTACGACGTCGTCCTTGAAGCCGAAAGCGAAGGTTTCCGCAGTTCCCTCGACCGTCCCTGCCTGAACATCGCTGCGGATGTTGGCCAGGCCAATGTCGCTCATTGCTGCCGACACCAGTGCCATGGCCTGATCGCGCGGAATATCGAACGGGATCGGCTGAAGGTCTGGGAAACTCTCCGCAATTATCTGTGCATGGCTCTTTCCGGCCAAGGGACTGTCGGCGAGCGCATCCTGCCACCGTTCAAGCTGGCCGAGCGGCGTCTGGTAATCGTTGAGCGGATTTGCCCCGATCTCTTCCCGCTGCGCAATCGTGGCGGCGGAAAACGCAGGCGGGTTCGACGTCTCGGTAGCGACATCGTGGATCGGCGGCACACTGGCCGCACGGTTCGCCACCCACGCGAGACCGGCCATCAGCGCCGCAGGAATGGCGAGTGCGAGTGCCGCTTTCCACCACTGCGCCCGCGGACCTTTCCAGAGCACCAGAACGAGTGCGACGAGTGCCAGCAAGGCGGTTATGCCGATGAAAATGGGCCCGGCAGTGCGGACCATGGTTCCCAGCCCAGTCTGCCAGTCGATTAACCCGAATTTGGGTCCGAAGACCGCAACCGCAAACCAAAGGAGCAGCGCCAAGGCGAGCCACAACGAATATTTCGGCAGTTTCGAAATCACGCCCGTCTCCTCTCAACCGCGTCCACGATAGGACGATACGCCCTGATCGGGAACCCATAGTCCTTCCGGCACCGCGCCGCTCTGCCAGAAAACGTCGATCGGAATGCCGCCGCGCGGATACCAGTAGCCGCCGATGCGCAGCCATTTGGGCTTCATTTCCGTAAACAGTCGCTGTCCGATGCCGACGGTCACATCCTCGTGAAATCCGCAATGGTTGCGGAAGGAGCCGAGAAAAAGCTTCAGGCTTTTCGATTCGACGATTGTTTCCCCCGGGGCATAATCAATAACCAGATGCGCGAAGTCCGGCTGACCGGTCACCGGGCACAGAGAGGTAAATTCCGGCGCGGCGAAGCGCACCATGTAGAGCTGGCTCGTGCGGGGGTTCGGCACGTAGTCGAGTTCGGCCACCTCCGGCGAGGTTGGAAGTTGGCTGTTCTCGCCGAGAAACCTTGGTGTGACTGTGTCGCTCATGTCGCGCATCTGCCGCGAATGGAGCATGGGTGCAAGCCGGGGCTTGGAACTCGGCTCTTCAGTACCTATTCAGCGCGCCGATCCGATCAGGTCTTCTTTGCTCATGCACATTCGTATTCGCCTTCCCTTCGTAGCGCTCGTTCTCGCCGCGCCCACCGGCCTGTCGGCACAGAGCGCGCAGGATTTCCAATTGCCGCCGAATCCCACGCCCACGGACAGTCCGCGCGCGCAGGGTCCGGTCGATATCGAAAGCGGCAATGTGCCGGTTGTGCCGCGCGTCATTGGCACGCCGACTCCCTCGCCAAGCCCGACAGCAAGGCCGACGGTGACCCTGCCTGCGTCCCCAAGCCCTGCGCCGACGCCGTCTCCCACACGGACTGCAGGCGCGACTGCACCCGCAAACAGGGCTGCAGAAACGCCGCGTCCACGGCCGACCGGTCTACCGACGGCGCAGGAACGTCTTCCGCTCGATCCGGGTGAGACCGTGCCGATCGTGCCCGCGCCTCTGGCTACGGAAGCGACCGAAGAGCAGCCAAGTGCAAGCGCCACTCCGAATACGCGTGATGCGGTGCCCGTCGCCGAGCCGGCTGCCGAAGGCATAAACTGGATTTGGCCTGCTGTCGGAGGCGGATTGCTGGCCTTGCTCGGTCTGGGCTATTTCGTTTCCCAGCGTCGCCGCACCGCTTCTCCGCCCGCAATCGAGCGCCCCGTCGTGGCGAGCGGCGGCGGTCTGGCAGGGCCGACCGATTTGCAAATTGGGGCCGAAGCGATCAAGTTAACCCGGTCGGTAATGAACGCGACGCTGCATTATCGTGTGTCGCTGCTGAACCGGTCCACCAACGCGCTGTCGAACGTCGATCTGGGTGCGGATATCGTTTCCGCACATGGCGGTGTGCCGGTCGAGCAGCAGGTTGCCAGCACCTCGCAGGTGCTCGAAAATCGTCATACCTTCGATCGCATCGCCCCGGGACAAAGTGTGCGTTACGAAGGGCAGCTGACTATCCCGCTCTCGCAGGCACGCGTCATCCGGCAGGGCAAGGCTGCACTCTTCGTTCCGTTGCTGAGGGTACGCCTCGACGGAGCCAGCGCGGAGCCTCTGGTCAAGACCTTCGTCGTGGGACTTGGCATACCGGGCGGCGGACGCGTGACACCGTTTCGTATCGACGAAGGGCCACGAAGTTACGAGCCGATTGCGGCACGCGCACTCGACTGAATCGACACCGCGTCCGGTGCCAGCTAGCAAGCCGGGATGGATAAGCTCGTATCAACCGAATGGCTTGCCGCCAGGCTAGGTGCCGATGATCTCGTAGTGCTGGATGCAACCACGCATCTGCCCGACAGTGGTCGCGATGCAGAAGAAGAGTTCGGGGCCGGCCATATCCCCGGTGCCCGGTTCCTCGATCTCGCCAACTTCGTCGACATCGGGTCGGATGTCCCTAAGGCTTTGCCCACACCGGCCCAATTTGCCGAGCGACTGGGCGAACTCGGCATCGCCCCCGGAAGCCGCGTCGTGCTTTACGACGATAGCGCGATCAAATCGTCCGCGCGTGCGTGGTTCATCCTCGACAGGTACGGTATC
>CAYPGL010000198.1:0-4011 GCA_964410035.1 uncultured Qipengyuania sp.
CGGTCGATCTCCGTCAGCGAGAGGGTGTGATTGCTGTCGTTCGTAAACGTCGCGTCCCAGGCACCAAGCGGTTTGTTGAAGGTGAGGCCAGCCGAATAGCTATCGGTTTCACCGCGCCGTTCGAGAGGTGTCGTGCCGTCGATCGCCAGGCCGGACAGGCTACGGCTTTCATCGTGCTCGATCGTCCCGTTCAGGCTGATCGAGCTGCCGCTGTCCATGAATGCGCGGGTATAGTTGCCTTCTGCCTGCAGGCTCATCGTATCCGATACGAGACTGCGGAATTGACCCTCACCGGGGATATCGGTCAGCACCAGTCCACGCTCCGCCTCGGTCAGCAGGCTGCGATCCTGGGCTTCGACATTGAAGTTTAGACGGCCCTTCTCCCCGATCCTCAGCCAGGTGGCTTCCTGTTCGCTGGCCGAATAGCCGCCATTACCCGGTTGTTCGTATTCTACTTCAGCGGTCAGGCTCTGGAAATTGGGCTTGAGGACGATATTGACCACGCGCTGGTCCGGCGAATAGCCGAAGCGCTGCGCCACCTCTTCCGCAAACACCTCTACCTTGGCGACCGCTTCGGGGGGATAGCTCCGAAATTCACGCCAGCTCGAGACGCGAATACCGTTGATTAGGAACACGGGCCTGCCCCCTCCGCGCCCGCCCCGGGCACCGCTACTGGTCGCAGGCTCGATGGCTTCGATAAGATCGGCGATCGATCCCGCACCAAAAGCGGCGATATCGGCTTCGTCATATTCCGCTAGCGGAGGCTGATCGATGATGAGCTGTCCCTTGAGACGCGTACCATAGACGACGATGTCGCCTTCGTGCGCGGGCGGTACAGCGGCTGCGGGTTCGGCCGGATCGTCCGCGGGCTGCACCTGGCCGTCTTCATCCTGCGCCATTGCGGATGGAATTTGCCATACCCATATGGCGGTAAGCGCCAGAAGCGTGGATTTGCCGTATCTATGCATCAAACTCGGGTCTTTCGATTTTGGATCGTCAGGCCCCCTCGCTTGATGACTTCGGCGAAAGGACGAATAAGGACAAGGGTTTGCCGCGTATCGAATTGTCGCGGCTGCCTTGCAGAAGCCTGAATGCCAAACTCTTCCCTTTTATCCCGCCTCCCGCTATGGGCGCGCGACATTACTCGACCAACAACATGACTTAAGGACACGAATGGCCAAGGAAGAACTTCTCGAAATGCGCGGGCGCGTTGTGGAACTGCTGCCCAACGCCATGTTCCGTGTCGAGCTCGAGAACGGCCATGAAGTGCTGGGCCATACGGCTGGCAAGATGCGCAAGAACCGCATCCGAGTTCTGGTGGGTGACGAGGTGCTGTGCGAACTGACGCCTTATGACCTCACCAAGGCACGCATAACCTACCGCTTCATGCCCGGACGCGGCGGCCCCGGCCAGGGCCCCGGCCCGCAGTAATTCCGCGTGGGTTCGCCCAAGCTCATCCTTGCCTCCGCCAGCCCGCGCCGCCGCGAACTTATCGCGCGGCTGGGCTTGACGCCGGACGCGATCAATCCTGCCGATATTGACGAAACGCCTGCCAAGGGCGAACTTCCGCGCGACTATGCCAGGCGCATGGCGAGCGAGAAGGCTGAAGCTGCCGCAAGCGACGAGGGATTTGTGCTGGCGGGCGATACCGTGGTGGCCGCCGGACGCCGCATCCTGCCCAAGGCAGAGGAAGAGACGACTGCTCGACAGTGCCTCGAACTGCTTTCGGGCCGTCGCCACCGCGTCTATTCGGCCATTGCCCTGCGCGCGGCTGATGGCACCGTCAGGGAACGCCTGAGCGAAACAACGGTGCTGTTCAAGCGCCTCTCCGGACGAGAGATAGACGCCTATATTGCCAGCGGCGAATGGCACGGAAAAGCTGGGGGGTATGCGATACAGGGCATCGCCGAGGGCCTGATCACTCGTATTCAAGGAAGTCATTCGGGCGTGGTCGGCCTGCCGCTCTACGAAACACGCGCTTTATTGAAAGCGGCCGGGTTCGACCTTGCCTGAGTGGCTGATCGAGGAAGGGATCGGCGAGACGCGTGCGACACTGCTCGATGGTGATACCGTACTGGCCGCAAAATGCCGCTGGCACGGCGAATTATACGCTGGCCAGATCATCGCCGCAAAGCTGGCAAACAAGCGCGGTGCCCGGGGAACGGCGATCTCTCCCGAAGGCCGCGAGATTCTGGTCGACAAACTGCCACGAAACGCAAGCGAGGGAAGCACGCTCGACCTCGTCGTGACCCGCGCCGCAATGACCGAGCGGGGACGCTACAAACTTTCTTCCGCCCGGCCCGCGGACACCATCATGAAGATAGAGGATGTCTTCAGTGGCGGAAGAGCCGTGCACCGCTTTCCCGCCGGGATATGGGAAGACATCTGGCTCGCCGCGAATTCGGGGGAGGTGACATTCAACGGCGGATCGCTGCTGTTTGCCGTCACCCCTGCGATGACATTGGTCGATATCGACGGAGACCTCGAACCGCGCCCGCTGGCGCTGGCTGCGGTCGAGCCGCTCGCACTTGCGCTGGCCCAGTTCGATCTCGGCGGTTCTATCGGGATCGACTTCCCCACGCTGGAAGCCAAGGCGGACCGCAAGGCAGTGGACGCCGCTCTCGAAGAGGCGCTGTCGGATTGGCCGCATGAACGTACTGCGATGAACGGGTTCGGCTTCGTGCAACTCGTCTCACGGCTGGAAGGCCCCTCCCTGCTCCACCGCTTCGCCGCGTCGCGCACCGATATGGCGGCACGCATGGCATTGCGCCAGGCGGAATTGGTCGAGGGTGCAGGTATCACGCTTCTTACAGTCCATCCCGCACTCAAGGCTAAACTCAAGCCTGAATGGATTGAAGAACTCGAACGCAGAACAGGTCGCCCGCTGCGGATAGAGACCGATCCCGGCCTTGCCATCGAGGCAGCTTCTGCCCAGATCATGGGGCATGAGTAAATCCTGCCCCATCTGCAAGAAGCCGCGCTCCGAAAAGCATGCCCCGTTCTGCTCGGATCGATGCCGGGACCGTGACCTCGCAAAATGGTTCGGTGACAGTTATGCCGTGCCCGGTCGAACAGCCTTACCGGAAGAGATCGCCAGCGAAGTGGTCACGCCGCAGGACGACTGAAATAGCCCCTTGCCAATCCGCGCCCGCTTCGCCATAGGCGCGCACTCCAGCCGCTGGAGAGCCCCACGAGAGGCCGCAGCGAAGGTAAGCCCGGGTAGCTCAGTTGGTAGAGCATGCGACTGAAAATCGCAGTGTCGGCGGTTCGAATCCGTCCCCGGGCACCACTTCATACACTCCGAAGGCACCTCATTCATCGCGCAGGGTTCTCCTGACCCCCGGGCAGCGCTATCGTTGCCGCCATGCATGAAGAAACAGCGACTGCGCTCTCCGCCTTCGATATCGCCGCCTTGCTGGTGGTGGCTTCTGCCTTGCTGGGCTGGTTCAATCACCACTTCATCAAGCTTCCGCATGTCATTGGACTGACCGTGATGGGCGCGCTTGCGGCCATCGGCCTGATGGTTGCCAACGCGTTCATTCCGGGCGTCACGCTCGACGACTGGGTGACCGACACGCTGCAGCAGATGAATTTCTCCGATACATTGCTACTGGGCATGCTCAGTTTCCTGCTGTTCGCAGGCGCGCTCCATGTGGATCTCGCCAGGTTGAAGGTCGCATGGCTACCGGTGCTGTTGCTTTCCACAGTCGGCGTGATGATTTCGACCGTGCTGGTAGGCCTCGCGATGTGGGGCGTCGGGTTGCTGATTGGCCTGTCCATCGAGCCGATCTGGTATTTCGTGTTCGGTGCACTGATTGCTCCGACCGATCCGGTTTCGGTGCTCGGAGTTCTTAGAGAAGAGGCGGTTCCGCAATCGCTGCAGAGCGCAGTTGCTGGAGAGAGCCTTTTCAATGACGGCGTGGGCATCGTGGTATTCATCATTCTGCTGGGCGCAGCAGTCAGCGGGACCGACTTCTCCCTTGCCGAGGGCGCACGGCTCTTCGCGATCGA
>CAYPGL010000199.1:0-4010 GCA_964410035.1 uncultured Qipengyuania sp.
TCGCAGCTTCCACATCCAGATGGAGCGGCTGCGGATTGTGGGTCATCACGGTAAAGAAGAGGTTGTCCGCCTCGGTCACCGTGCGCCGGATTTCGTGCGTATGTTTGTCGCCGACCTGCCACTCATCGAAAAACTTGCCTGCCATCAACTGTGGCCCATCACGGCTTTCACCTCAAGGAAGTCGTGGAAGCCCCACTCGCCCCATTCGCGGCCGTTGCCGGACTTCTTGTAGCCGCCGAAGGCCGCATTCATGTCGTAGCCGCCATTAATGGCGACACGTCCTGCCCGGATACGTTTGGCAAGGCTGCGCGCTGTTTCGATGTCTTCGCCCGTGACCGCACTTGCAAGCCCATATTCGGTATCGTTGGCAATACGGATCGCATCGTCATAATCGTCGTAGCCCAGAATGCAGAGTACCGGTCCGAAGATTTCCTCCCGGGCAATGGCCATATCGTTGTCGACATCGGCGAACACTGTCGGTTTGACGTAGTGGCCGATCTCCAGGCCTTCAGGCTTGCCAGGTCCGCCTGCGACCAGCGTGGCACCTTCTTCGATGCCTTTTTCAATAAGTGACTGGATCTTGTCCCACTGCGTGCGGCTCACGACTGGCCCGATTGCCGCGTTTCCCTTCGGGTCACCCGGGATGACGCCTTCTGCGGCTTCCCGGGCCGCTGCCTTGGCTTCTTCCATCCGCTTATGCGGCACGAGCATGCGGCTGGGTGCAGTACAGGTTTGGCCCGAATTGCCCATCATCGAAACTGTGCCCTTGGCCACCGACCTCGCGAAAGCGCTATCATCGAGAACGATGTTCGGGCTTTTCCCGCCCAGTTCCTGCGCCACGCGCTTGACCGTGTTGGCAGCGTTCTTGGCAATTGCGATGCCGGCGCGCGTGGAACCGGTAAAGCTGACCATGTCGATATCGGGATGGCCACTGATGGCTTCGCCAACACCCGGCCCATCACCATTGATCAGGTTGAACACACCTGCGGGCACGCCTGCGGCATCCATGATCTCGGCGAAGATGCATCCGTTGAACGGGGCGATTTCGGAAGGCTTGAGGATCATGGTATTGCCGGTCGCCAGCGCCGGGAAGACCTTGCAGGCGATCTGGTTGAGCGGCCAGTTCCAAGGAGTGATCATTCCGACCACGCCAATCGGCTCCCATACGTGGAGCGTCGGGCCGTCCTGACGTTCGAATTCGAAGCCTTCAAGAATTTCGATGGTCTTCTGGCAGTGGCCGGCGAGCAGGCCGACATGCGGTCCGTTGGCGAGGCTCAGCGGCGCGCCCATCTCGTCGCTGACGGCGTTGGCGAGGTCTTCTTTCCGGCTTTCAATCTCGGTCTGAATAGCGCGCAGCAGCGTGAGGCGTTCTTCCCTGCTGGTCTGGCTGAAGGTCTCGAACGCACGGCGCGCGGCAATGACCGCCTTGTCGACATCGGCCTTGGTACCGAAGCTGATATGGCCGATGGTCTCTTCCGTCGCCGGGTTCTCGACCGAAACGGTGTTTTCCGTGGCCGGATTGACCCACTGGCCGTCAATGTAGAATTTGGTGAAATCGCGCATGAGAAATCTCTCCTTATGCGCGCTGCACTAGCCAGTTGTCGCCCAGCGCGCCACCACCTCTTCGCCATCTTGCGCGCTGTCGCGGATAATCCCCGGCGTGCGGCCGAAACGCGGCGCAGGTGCCGTGTGCGAGAGGCCGCCGTGGTCGACGAATGCCCCGCGAGCTTTCATGTGCGGATGATCCTTCGCTTCATCCAAGGGCACGACCGGTGCGAAGCACGCGTCAGTTCCTTCGAGCAGCGCCACCCACTGCGCCTGAGACTTGGTCTTGAAAAGCGCGGCGAGTTTCTCGGTGTAGTCG
Organism: uncultured Qipengyuania sp.; assembly: GCA_964410035.1. GTDB lineage: Bacteria > Pseudomonadota > Alphaproteobacteria > Sphingomonadales > Sphingomonadaceae > Qipengyuania. The sequence goes on from CAYPGL010000199.1 coordinate 1,865, forward strand.
TCCCAATTCTTCGGATCGAGTTGTCCTTCGGCAAGTTCTTTCGGCGCATCGGCACGAGCCAGCAGTTCCGCATAGAACTGCGGTTCGATGGCACCGACGCTGATCTCGCGGCCATCGGCACATTCGTAGCAGCGGTAGAAATGGGCCGCGCCGCCGAGCAACCCGGCCCCGCGCTCAGTCGTTCGCAGCGCGCTGTGCGGCTGGCCATAGAAAAAACTCATCAGGCTGGTCACGCCATCGACAATTGCCGCGTCGACGACCTGCCCCTTTCCGCTCCTTTCGCGTTCGTAGATCGCCGCAAGGATGCCGAAGGCACAGTACATAGAGCCGCCGCCGAAATCGCCGACGAGATTTTGCGGCGGGATCGGTAGCTGGCCCTTTGCCCCGATACTGTCGAGCGCCCCGGTGATGGCGATGTAATTGAGATCATGGCCCGCGGCGTGCGCGAGCGGTCCTTCCTGCCCCCAGCCGGTCATACGAGCATAGACCAGCCGCGGGTTGAGCGAGAGCATTTGTTCCGGACCGAGCCCCAGCCGCTCCATCACCCCCGGACGGAAGCCCTCGACGAGAACATCGGCATGTGTAAGCGCCTTCTTAACGAAAGCCTGACCGTCCTCGCTCTTTAGGTCGATCGCCGCCCGGTTCCGTGCCCTTTCCACTACCGCATTCATAGGCTGGTGTCCGGGTCGCTCGATCCGCACCACTTCCGCACCGAGATCAGCAAGTAGCATAGCGACATGGGGGCCCGGGCCAATCCCTTGGAACTCTACGACTTTAAGGCCTGCCAGCGGTCCGTTGCTCATTTTACTCTCCCGATTTTGCGTTTCGTCCACACAAATCCAAACGGTCCGCAATTGCAACCGAATTGGCTGGTCGCGGACGTCTCCGCGCAAGGTGGCCTTGTTGAGGGTGAGCGTATATGCCCACAATCGATGGCATTGTTCGATCCCCATCCTCCGAAGCAGCCGAGGGGGCACGCAGTCCAACCCGCACCCCTCGTCGATGGGTTCGGGCGCCGATTTTCCTACCTACGCCTTTCTCTGACCGATCGGTGCAACTTTCGCTGCAGCTATTGCCTGCCGCAGGGTTTCGTGAAGCAGAAGGGCTTGCCCGCCGAACTCTCACCCGATGAATTTCGCCGTGCTGTGAGCGCGTTTTCCCGGCTGGGCCTTCGCAAGGTACGGTTGACGGGAGGAGAGCCGACTGTTCGGCCGGATTTCACGGAAATCGCAAGCGGACTATCCTGCATCGAAAGCGTCAAGCGGATCGCGATGACGACCAATGGCTACCGCCTCGGCGATCGGGTGGCTGAATGGCGCAATGCGGGTATCGACGCGGTAAATGTCAGCATCGACACACTCGACCGTGAAGGTTTCGCCAACCTGACCGGCCATGACCGGCTGTCCAAAGTCGTCGCTGGTGTCGATGCAGCGATCGATACCGGATATTCCTCGGTCAAGATAAACAGCGTGCTTCTCCGCGGATTGGAAGGGACCGGTTGGGAAAAGGTGGTGGACTTCGTCGCGCAGCGGGACGTCACCTGGCGCTTCATCGAATTGATGCGCACCAATGACAATGCGCAATATCACGAGCAGCAGGCGACGCCGGGAGAAGCCATTCGCGAACGACTTCTGAATTCCGGCTGGATCCCCGTTGCAAGTGAGCGAGATGCCGGACCTGCGATCGAATATAGCCACCCGCACTATCGCGGCCGTCTCGGGCTGATCGCGCCCTACTCACCCGGCTTTTGCGACAGCTGCAATCGCCTGCGCCTTTCCAGCCGGGGCCAACTGCATCTTTGCCTGTTCGGGAAGGAAGGATACGATCTGCGCCCTTATCTCCAGCGCGACGACCAGCAATCCGAACTAATCGACCGTATCGTCTCTGCGATGCCATCAAAGACCATCGGTCACCGCCTTCATGATGGTGATAGCGGGTTCACGCCGCATCTCGCATCGATCGGCGGCTGAGAAAACGACAGATGCTGAGCTTCGACGAAGCCATCGCGCAACTGGCTGAGAATGTCAGACCTCTAGGTGCTGAGTGCTTGGCGCTGGAACAATCGGTTGGCCGATTTCTCGCGGAAGACCTCCGCGCTCGCAGCAACGCTCCGCGAGCCGACGTCTCGATCATGGATGGTTACGCC
>CAYPGL010000200.1:0-3532 GCA_964410035.1 uncultured Qipengyuania sp.
GTACGCTCGATCACCGATCTCATGGTCATGCCCGGCCTCATCAATCTCGACTTTGCCGACGTGCGCAGCGTGATGAGCGAAATGGGCAAGGCAATGATGGGCACCGGCACGGGCGAGGGCGACAACCGCGCTCTCGAGGCGGCCGAGCGTGCCATCGCAAACCCGCTCCTCGATGGTGTTTCCATGGCAGGCGCGAAGGGCGTGATCATTTCGATCATCGGCGGCGAGGACATGAAGCTTCTCGAAGTCGACGAAGCGGCAAATCACATCCGCGAGCTGGTCGACGACGATGCCAACATCATCTGGGGCAGCGCCTTCAATCCGGATCTCGACGGCAAAATCCGCGTATCCGTTGTGGCTACGGGTATTGAGAACGATGGGTCGGTTGCTCCCACGCAGCAGCGTAACTTCAGCATGTCGCCGCAGCGCGCTCCTCAGCGACCGGTGCTCGACCTGCAGGAAAGCACCCCTGAAGAAGAGCCTTTCGAACTGAACGAGGGGCTGTCGGCCGAACCGGAACCAACACCTGCGCCTAAATCGGCCCCCACCTACGAGAGTCAGCCTGCCGCCGAGCCAGTCGAAGCAAAATATGATGATAGCCAGGACGATGAAGGGCCGCTGATGAAACCGGCCGGTCTTTCTCCCGCCGGGGGCGGAGATTATGGCTATGAGGCGGATGAGGACGACTATGATGATGTGGATGGCATCGTCGATCCATTGGCCGGTATGCGCAATGACGACACCGAGAGCTTCGGTGACGAGGGGGATGCCGGCGTACCTCCGCCTGCGGACGACAAGGGCTATGCCCACGGTCTTGGCGAAGACGAGGGCTGGGCCGATGAGGACAAGCGCCATACTTCGCCTCCGCTCGACCTGTCGGATGAGGCCGAAGACGACGCTCTCGAGCTGGGTAGCGACCAATATGCCGATCGGGGGAGCCCGCTTTCGCAGAAGCCGGCGCGCAGACCCCTGTTTTCCGGACAGAGCGAAACCGGCGGCGAAGGCACGAGCGGCGCTTCCGGTGGCGGAGCGACTGGGGGCGGCGCCGGCGGTGGCGGTGCGCCTGCAGGCGGAGGCTCGACCCAGGGCAGCACGCTGTTCGAGCGTATGGCCAATCTCTCACGCGGATCGAGTTCCAGTCAGGACGAAGATGAAGACGATGATGAAGATGAAGCAGGGAGCGGCCTCAACATCCCGCGTTTCCTCGGTCGTCAGAACAACCAATAGTCTCGCAGAACCGATGCGTGATCCTGCGCGTTGGTGAATTGAGATGGCTAGATACAAAGCCAAACATTGGGTCACCGGACCTGCCATCGTAGCGCTTGCCGCGAGCGGTCAGGTACTGCCCGCGCAGGAAGTTGTGCAGCCGCTGCCGCCGCCGGGTTCGCAGGAATTGAGTGCCGCCCTTCAGCGACTTGCCGACGACGGTAGCGATGTTTCTGCGTTGCTGGACGCGGGTGATGCAGCGATCAAGCTCGGCGATGTAACCGCAGCGATCGGGTTTTTCGGACGGGCCCAGGCGCTTACGCCATCCAGCCCCCGAATTTCACTTGGACTGGCACGCGCCTATACACTGTCGCGCCGCCCGGTTGAGGCCCTGCGCCTGTTCGCAGAGGCGGAAAAGGGCGGAATTTCCCAGCAGGCCATGGCTGCCGAACGCGGCCTCGCTTTTGACCTAGTGGGAGATGCCCGCACTGCGCAGGAATTCTACCGCATCGCTCTCGCCGCGGGCGCGGGCGACGAGGTGCTGCGTAATCTCGCCCTGAGCCAGGCGATTTCGGGCGACAAGGCCGGGTTCGAAGCTACGCTGCTACCGCTCCTGCAACAGGGGGACTCCGCAGCTTTCAGGACCCGATCCTTCGGCTTGGCCATTCTCGGCGAGACCGATGCCGCCATTAAGATCGCTCGTGACATGATGCCCGCGCAGATGGCTTCCCGTGTCGAACCTTATCTGCGTTACATGGGTCGCCTTACCCCGGCTCAGCAAGCTGCTGCGGGCGCGCTGGGCGTTTTCCCGGGCTCGGCATCGATCGGCGAGGACGACGCTCAGATTGCCGCCTATACTCCCACTCGGGAACGCCCGGTTCGCAATGCTGATAGCCGCCTCGAACCGGCAGGCCGGCCACTCGGACCGCGGCGCCCATCATCCTCGGTAACTAGTCCGGCCGAGCAACAACTGATTGGCCCAAGCCAATCCGCAGCAGTACGGGCGACCGTACCAGCATCGCGACCTGAAGAAATATCTTCGGCCGAACGCACGGATGAGCTACCCCCGGTAAACAGGACGCCCGCAACCCAACCGGTCGATATGGGACAGCAGCCCGTTCGGCAATCAGCGCCACCGCCGCCGCCCTCACCGCCGCGCCAAAATCTCGAACAAGCCTTCGCCACTTTTGACCTGGATGGAGCCATTTCGACGGCCCCGCGCAATGGTGCGGTGGATATCCGGACCATCGATGCACCGCGCGAAACGGATAAGCCCACTGCCCCTTTCCATCCACCGCGGCATTGGGTTCAGGTGGCAACAGGGCGGGACATTTCGGCGCTAAGTTTCGACTGGCGCCGGATCAGCCGCAATGCGGAGGGCGAGCTGGCTGGCAAATCTGCATTCACCGCCCCGTGGGGCGAGTCAAACCGTCTCCTCGCCGGACCGTACGAGACAGTTCGTGAGACGCGCGATGTGGTTGGCAGGCTTAAGGCGGTCGGGCTCGACAGTTTCCCGTTCAGCAGCGCCAGCGGCGAGGAAGTCTTTCCGCTTAGCGGAGCAAGCCCAGCTCCGGCTTCGGAAAATCCCAACCACCCCTCTCGCCACTGGGTGCAGGTTGCGACGGGCAGGAACCGAGACGCTCTGGGCTTCGACTGGCGGCGTATTGCGCGCGGCGCCGAGGGAGCGCTGGATGCCAAGGGCCCCTTCTTGGCCAGATGGGGCGAAGCCAATCGTCTGCTGGCCGGACCTTATCCCTCCGCCCGCGAGGCGCGCGCCACGGTGAACCGTCTCAAGGAGCTTGGGCTGGACAGTTTTTCATTTACCAGTGAAGAAGGCGAGGTCGTCGAGACGCTTGACTGACGAGGCGGGTGTATCCGTATGCCGCAGCTTGTTCACAGGCTTTGCACAGGCCGATTGGGTTCTCCCCAGCACCGACCATTCCGCAGATTGCCAATCACCCACGCCATTCTGCACATGGACTGCATGAATTGGACCGGACCCTCCTGATGCACGCCGTTGAACCACGATTCCAGGTTGAGGACGACGCGGCACCGCTCGACATGCTGCTGGCATTGTTCGAGGCGCGCGGTTGGCCTTGCGAAGCCACCGCAGAAGAAATTTGCGGCGAAATCCAGGGCAGCTGGGCGAAATACCAGCTGCGCGGAGTATGGCGCGGGGAAGACCGCGTCCTTCAGATACTGTGTATTCCGGATGTTCGCATTGCGCCGGAAAAGCTTTCCGCTGCCCACGAACTGGTCGCGCTGGCCAACGAACAGATGTGGCTCGGCCATTTTGACGTTTGGTCCAACGGCGGCGTCCTTCTCT
>CAYPGL010000200.1:3542-3975 GCA_964410035.1 uncultured Qipengyuania sp.
ATCGCAACGGTACACTGCTTGGTAACGATGGTATGTTGAGCCTCGACCAGGCCCAGGCTCTGGTAGAGATTGCGGTCGAGGAGTGTGACCGGTTCTATCCCGCCTTCCAGTTTGTTTTATGGGGCGACAAGAGTCCGCAGGATGCCCTCAAGTCGGCAATGGTCGACGCGGCGGGTGAGGCTTGAGTAAAGCCCTGCTTTTTCGTTAGGAATATCGCTTCCGGTTTTGCTTGAAATTCGGGGCTAAAGACCCGATATTGTCGAAAGAAGCGGGGCCTTGGGTTCGCCCCTGCACAAGGGAGTTAATTACAAATGGCCAACTGGAACGAAACCGACCGCAGACCGGACGTAACGTCCGTTCCGCGCGCTGGCGACGCAGTTGCCCGCGGGACCACGTTCGACGCGGGCCTGCGTCAGCACATGCTGTCGATCTA
>CAYPGL010000201.1:0-3974 GCA_964410035.1 uncultured Qipengyuania sp.
TGCGCGCCCGCATTGACGAAGCAATGTCAGCCGGCGAGATTTTTTGCGTTTATCAACCCAAGGTTGATACACGAAATGGCGCCATGACAGGCGTTGAGGCGCTCGTCCGCTGGCAGGATCCTGCACGCGGTTTCATACCGCCGATGCACTTCATCGCTCAGTGCGAAAAAGCCGGGCGGATGGAAGCGCTGACCGAATATGTCTTTGAACATGCCTGCGCGGCCGGGCGTCTGATGCATTTTCGCGGTCGATCGATCACCATGTCAGTCAACATCTCCGCTACACTGCTATCGGACATGCGCATCGTGGGTATGGTGCGCAATATACTTCAGGCCACCGGATTCGATCCGCGCTATCTTGTTCTGGAAGTCACTGAAACGTCTCGGATTAGAAATCTAGAAACCGCCGAAACAGTCCTTAACGAACTTCGAGCGCTCGGCGCGCGTATCTCCATGGACGACTTCGGAGTTGGTGAGACCAATTTCGAAACATTCTTCGAGTTGCCATTCGATGAATTGAAGATCGACCGACTGTTCGTCGCGAACATGGCCAAAAGCTCGAAAGCCAAGGCGATTGTAGCAAGTATCGTATCAATGGGCCGCGATGCGCGAATCGGAGTGGTAGCGGAAGGCGCGGAAGATACTGAAACTTTGAAAATGTTAACTGAGATGGGTTGCACCCATGTCCAAGGCTATGTTTTGGCAAGGCCTATGAGTCTAGAACACCTTATGGAATTCAATGAGTTACAGAATAAAGGTGTGTTGCAAGCATAGTTAATACTTTACAAACAAGCATGGTTAACAGATTATCTCCTCCTGTCCGTCAACAGGAGGCAATTATGTGGAACATTTGGGAATGGCTTCTCGGTAAAGAAAAATAGACCTGAGCCGAACAAAATCTAATTGATTGGGGCCCCCTAATCGGGGCCCTTTTCTTTGCGCTTGGTGGGGATTCATTCGTTCAGGAAACTGAGCGCGATATTAGTCGTTGGGCCATCATGCCCATTTCCATCCAATCCACCTTTTCATTCTCTCTACCGCACACCACCGATGTACTCCTTCAATTCGAGGCCGCTGCAATCCCCGAGCAGCGCATCCTTGCGAGCAACACCGACCTGACCGAAGCGGAACATTGCGCCCGGGTGCCGGCCCAAGATGAAATCGGCGAACGGATCTGGATCAGGGCGGGAGGCGATTTCGAGGTTTCGTATAGTGCCGAGGTCGAACTTGATCGGCAACTAGCCGATCTCTCCACTCTCGACCGGCTGCCCCCACACGATATGCCGGGAGAGGCAGTCGAATATCTCTTCGATAGCCGCTATTGCCCGGCCGATCTGTTTCAATCCTTTGTCGAAGACGAGTTTGGGGGAACCGCGGGAGGCGCACGGATTGCGGCGATTTCCGACTGGATGAAGAGGAAGCTGACCTACGTCCCCGGCGCTTCCGGACCCCATACTACCGCACTGGACAGCTTTGTCGAACGCAGGGGAATCTGCCGCGATTATGCTCATGTCCTGATTGCTCTCGCGCGTGCAAGCACCATCCCTGCTCGTTATGTGGCGTGTTACGCACCGGGCGTCGACCCGCCCGACTTTCATGCTGTGGCCGAAGTATTTCTCGACGATCCAAGCACCGATGGTGGTGGTACCTGGCAGTTGGTCGATGCGACGGGCATGGCCGACCCGTCGGAGACTGTGAAGATTGGCGTTGGTCGCGATGCGGCTGATGTAAGTTTCCTGACCAGCTTCGGGATAGCCGATTTCGGTAAAAGTCGGGTAGTTGTAAAGGCCATTTGATCGTCCTTAACGAATAGGAATGCGGCGCTCTGGCGCAGTCCCTGCCGCACTGATAACGCGGTAACCAAGGGAGAAGCGTGCCGATGGGTGGTAAATGGCGGAAGTAAAGTTCGAGGCCGATCGGCTGCTCCTGTTCGGAGCGACCGGCGATCTGTCGCAGCGCATGTTGCTGCCCTCTCTCTGCGCCCTGCACGCTGATGGATTGCTCGATTCCGAACTTCGGATAATTGCCACCGCAAGATCGGAAATGACGACCAAGGACTTCCGGCAGTTTGCGCGCGAAGCGCTAGAAAAACATCTACCGGAAAACAGGCGCGGCCCAATGGCCGACTTCCTCAACCGGCTGAGCTACATCCCGGTCGATGCCACTACACCCGCAGGTTATGATGCACTCGCAGCGGAAGTAGGGAAATATCGCGGCCTTGCCATTTTCCTATCGACGGCCCCAAGCCTTTTCGAACCGACAATTTCCGGACTTAAGCGTGTCGGACTGACTAATGGCAATGCCCGCATCGCGCTTGAGAAACCGCTCGGCACCGATCTCGCCAGCAGCTGTGAAATCAACGACGCGGTCGCGAAAGCATTCAGCGAAGACCGTATTTTTCGCATCGACCATTACCTCGGCAAGGAGACAGTGCAGAACCTTCTGGCGCTAAGGTTCGCCAACATCCTGCTCGAGCCTGTCTGGAACTCGAATTACATCGAGCATGTCCAGATCACCGTCGCGGAAACCGTCGGCCTGGAATCCCGCGTGGCATATTATGATGACAGTGGCGCCCTGCGCGACATGGTTCAAAACCACATGCTTCAGCTCCTGGCGCTCGTCGCAATGGAGCCGCCTACCAGTTTCGAAGCCACGGCAGTACGCGACGAGAAGGTGAAGGTCCTGCGCGCACTGCGACCGGTCAACCCGGAGGAGGTCGTCACCGGCCAGTATCGCGCCGGTGCGGTCGAAAGAGAAAGCGTGCCCGGCTATGACGAGGAACTGGGCCAGCAGAGCGATACCGAAACCTATGTCGCACTCAAAGCACATGTCGATAACTGGCGCTGGCGCGGCGTGCCTTTCTACCTGCGGCACGGTAAGCGCATGCCAGAACGCGTGACCGAAATCGTGGTCCAGTTCCGCTGCATTCCGCATTCGATTTTCGAAGGTCGCGGCGCTAAGACCGAGCCTAACCGGTTGGTGATAGAAATCCAGCCGAAGGAAAACATCCAGTTGACCATGATGGCGAAGGTTCCGGGCCTGGGCAACGAAGGGCTGCGGCTGCGGCCCGTCCCGCTTGATATCGCCATGCCCGATGCATTTTCAGACGTGGTGCGCCGCATCGCCTACGAACGCCTCCTGCTCGATCTGATCCACGGCGACCAGACATTGTTCGTCCGCCGCGACGAGATCGAGGCGCAGTGGGACTTCGTCGATCACATTCGCAGGCTTTGGGCAGAGAACGGCACACAGCCAAAGCCTTATGCTGCGGGCACCTGGGGGCCCAGCGCCGCCATTGCGCTCGCAGAAAGAGACGGGGTGACCTGGCACGATGACTAAGCAGCTTAACGATACGATCCATCGCGTCACCCAGCGAGTTATTGAAAACTCGCGCGGCTCGCGCAGCGCTTATACCGAGTTGATGGACCGCGAGGGCGATCGCCAGGTAAACCGCGGCTCCATGTCCTGCTCGAACCTTGCACATGCCTATGCGGGGGCGGAGGAGGACCAGCAGGCGATCATGGCCGCGCGTGGACCGAACCTCGGAATCGTAACCGCCTATAACGACATGCTGTCGGCCCACCAGCCATACTATCGCTACCCCGAACGAATGAAGATCTGGGCGCGCGAAGTAAGTGCGACCATGCAGGTTGCTGGCGGCACGCCAGCCATGTGCGACGGTGTGACGCAAGGCGAAGACGGCATGGAACTCTCGCTCTTTAGCCGCGATACCATCGCTCTCTCCACCGTGGTAGCACTCAGCCACGCAATGTACGATGGCGTGGCCCTGCTGGGAATCTGTGACAAGATCGTGCCCGGCTTGCTGATGGGCGCTTTGCGGTTCGGTCACCTGCCTGCAATCTTCGTGCCTTCGGGGCCGATGGGAACGGGCATTTCGAACAAAGAAAAGCAGCGGACACGTCAGCTTTACGCCGAGGGCAAGGTCGGGCGCGAAGAATTACTGGCAAGCGAAAT
>CAYPGL010000202.1:0-3956 GCA_964410035.1 uncultured Qipengyuania sp.
GACCAGGCCGCAGTCGAGCCGATCTACGAGACGATGGATGGCTGGAACGAAAGCACCGCGGGCGCGCGCAGCTTCGCCGATTTGCCTGCCAATGCGGTGAAATACGTGCAGCGTATCCAAGAATTGATCGAAACGCCGGTAGCCCTCGTCTCCACCAGCCCCGAGCGCGATGACACAATCCTGATGCGCGATCCTTTCATGGATTGAGTTCTGTCTGATGACGGGAGATTGCCATCCACCGGGTCGTATTCATGGGGCAATGGTGGGCGCGGCAAGGATTGAACTTGCGACCCCACCCGTGTGAAGGGTGTGCTCTACCACTGAGCTACGCGCCCGCCCTGAACTGGCGCGTAAGCGCCGGGCAGGGGCGCGCCTCTACTCGGCGAATCAGGGCATGGCAAGCGTGTCAGTTCGAGAGAAACGCTCCGACCTGTCGCAGGAATGCGTCGAAGCTGCGCTCCGCCTGTGCTTGTGTAATGCTGGGCGAGGGACAGACGAGACAATAGGCCTGAATTCCACTGGTGCCGAGCAGGCGCTGCGCGTCTAGAATGATCATCCCTGCCGTGGCGCGCTGCTGGCCGCTCATCATGGAAAAAACGTCACGCCCGCCAGCGTCCTCTTCACCGATTAGCCATTGTCGGAGGATGGTGTCGGCGGTGCCGCGATCATCGGCAAGATAAACGGGCGACCATTCATCTTCGCCAAGCTCTGCCTGTCCGGCGACCCATGCCAGCGCCTCTTCCATCCCGCCATATTCGTCGACAAGGCGCAATTGGCGGGCGGTTCCACCATCCCAGACGCGTCCCTGACCCACTCGGTCAACCTGACCTAGCGTCATGTCTCGCGATCCTGCCACGCGTGTCAGAAAATCATTGTAGCCATCTTCGATCGAGGCCTGCAGGATTCGATCCACTTCGGGTGTGAAGCCAGCAATTAGATCGGGTTGTCCTGATAGCGGACCCGTCTTCACGCCATCGCTGGTGACACCGAGGCTGCTCGCTGCATCTTCGAAAGTCGGGATGAGGGCGAAAATACCGATCGATCCTGTGATCGTTTCGGGTTCGGCGAATATCCGGTCAGCCGGGGTCGCAACCCAATAGCCACCACTCGCCGCGACATTCGCCATCGACACGGCGATTGGAATGTCCTTCGCCTTGTGGCGCAAGATTGCGTCGCGGATTTCTTCGCTCGCCAAGGCTGAACCGCCAGGTGAATCGACACGTACCACCAGCCCTGCAAAATCGCGCTCGAGAGCCTCGTCGAGCAAAGTGGCGATCCGAGTGCCCCCTGCGGTACCGGGCCCCGCTTCCCCGTCCACGATTTGACCGGCAATCGTGACTACTCCGATTTCACGTCCGACAGTCGACCAGGGATTTTCTTCGAGCCACGCGGAGAGAGACGTCGACGGATAGGCCCCGGGCATCTCGTTCCAGTCATCTTCGCCCACGATTTCGGCCACCCGCTCGCCGAATTCGATGCGTGTACCAAGCTTGTCGACCAGGCCGGCATTGAGCGCCGCGGTCGCGAGATCCCCCTCGGCCGCCTCAACCCAGGCCGCCGGATCGCCGCTGACAAGCGCCAGATCCGCGGCCGGTCGCGCCTTTTTGACATTGGCCTGCCACTCTTCCCAGAGCGCACCGTAGAGAGCTTGGGCGTTTTCGCGCGCAGGATCGGACATGCCAGCTTCGGTGTAAGGCTCCACCGCACTCTTGTATGTGCCGACCTTGTACACCCGTGCGTTGACGTTAAGATTCTCGAGAAGGCCTGCGTAATAAAGCCGGTTGCCGCCCGGCCCTGCCACGAAAGCACCGCCTTGCGGGTTGACCCAGACTTCACTTGCGTGGGATGCCAAAAACACGCCGTCGTCGGCATAGGCAGTGGCATAGGCAAGCACGGGCTTTTCGGCCGCGCGAACGCGATCCAGTGCCTCGCCCACTTCCGCCAGGTGGACCTGGCCAGCACCGAGGAAGCGGTCGAGATCGAGCACCACTGCATTGATACGATCATCAGTTGCCGCAGCATCCAAGGCGCGGACCAGATCGCGTGCCTGGTATTCGCCAACCGGAGCGCTTCCGGCCAATAGCGCGGCCAGCGGATCGATAGGCGTGCGTTCTTCCACGATTACACCGTCGAGTTCCAGCAGCAGCGCCCCTTCACGGACCTGCGCCGGGCTGGGGCGCGCGGTGAGTATCGCGAAAATCAGCCCGAAAAAGAGCAGCATGAAAAGAAGGACGAGACCATCCTTGATGCCGACCAGCAAGCGCCAGACTTTGCCTGCGAAATGCATGAATATACGTCCCCTGAGATACTTTCCCCCTTGACCTAGGGGAGGCTGCGGTGTTGCGCCACTGGATTATGCTTGAGGGGTAGATAGCTCTCGACTAAGGGCGTGGCTTTAATGACAAGTAAGGACTCTTCGCCTCACGCGGCCCGCTATCCCGCGGGTGCGCTGGCATTCCCGCACCGCAACCTGCTTGGCATCGGCCAACTGGAACGGCATGAAATCCTCTTCCTGCTGGACGAGGCAGAGCAATGGGTCGCGCTGAACCGGCAACGCTCGAAACATGTCGATGCGCTGGCCGGGCTCACAATCATCAACGCCTTCTTCGAAAATTCTACTCGCACGCTGCTCAGTTTCGAGATCGCGGGCAAGCGGCTCGGCGCGGACGTGGTCAATATGCACGCTGCGCAATCTTCCGTGAAGAAGGGCGAGACGCTGATCGATACCGCGATCACACTGAACGCGATGCGCGCCGATGCAATCGTGATCCGCCATGGATCGAGCGGGGCAACGGGGTTGATCGCGGACAAGGTCGATTGCCCGGTCCTGAATGCAGGCGACGGTCAGCACGAACACCCGACACAGGCTTTGCTCGACGCGCTTGCGCTTAGGCATGCGCTGCGTGAAAGGGGCGAGGCCGCAGGCGATTTTACCGGTCAGACGATCGTGATCTGCGGAGACATCCTCCATAGCCGCGTAGCGCGCTCGAACCTGCTCTGCCTTCGGGCGCTGGGCGCAAGCGTGAGGCTCTGCGCGCCGCCTGCCCTCACGCCTGTCGGCATTGAGGCGATGGGTGCGGAGGTGTTTCATGATTTCGATGCCGCCTTGAAGGGCGCGGATGTTGTGATGATGCTTCGACTTCAAAACGAGCGAATGAGCGGCCAGTTCATTCCCTCGGCGCGCGAATATCACCATCTCTACGGGCTGACCAAGTCTCGTCTCGAGAAGGCCAAGAACGATACGCTGGTGATGCATCCCGGGCCGATGAACAGGGGGGTGGAGATCGACAGCGATGTCGCCGACATGATCGATCGCTCGATAATCACGCAGCAAGTGGAGATGGGCGTTGCAATTCGTATGTCTTGTCTCGATGTCCTGACGCGCCGCGCGCGGGGAGTTGAAGGTTGGGGAGGCGCGGCATGAAACAGATGTCTCCCGTAACCATCGTCAATGGCCGTGTGGTGACGCCCGATGGTATACGTGAAGTTTCGCTGGACATGGCGGATGGCAAGATAGCTGCCCACGGTGGCGGAGATATCGTCGATGCGAAGGGGAAGCTGGTCGTTCCTGGTCTGGTCGACCTTGGCGTGTTTGCGATCGACAAGCCTGCCTTCCATTTCGGCGGGATCACGCGCGCTGCCCTGATGCCAGACCAGTCACCGCCGCTCGATCTGCCGAGCCGCGTGTCGTACATAGCGAAAAGCGGCAAGCCGGACCTCTGGGTGCATCCGCTGTCTGCCGCCACGCGAGGCCTGACCGGTCGCGAAATCGCGGAAATCGCCCTTATGCAAGAGGCAGGTGCGAAGGGTATCGCCACGGGGCGGCAATGGATTGCCGACAGTGGGGTCATGCTTCGATTGCTGCAATATGCCGCGATGTTGGACCTACCCGTTTTCTCGCATTCGGAAGACGCGGCACTCGTGGGCGATGCTGTGGCGACCGCTGGGGAATATGC
>CAYPGL010000203.1:0-3952 GCA_964410035.1 uncultured Qipengyuania sp.
ATCTCGACCAGGTGGTGAACGATCTTGCCGGGGCCGCCTTCGGTTCCGCGGGCGAACGCTGCATGGCGCTCCCCGTCGTCGTCCCGGTGGGCGAGGACACTGCCGACAAGCTGCGCGAGAAGCTGATCCCTGCCATCAACGGCCTGCGTATCGGCGTCTCGAACGATCCCGATGCACATTACGGCCCCGTCGTGACGCCTGAACACAAGGCGCGGGTCGAAGGCTGGATCGACACCGCCGAAAAGGAAGGCGCCGAGGTCGTGATCGACGGGCGCGGCTTCAGCCTGCAAGGCCATGAGAAGGGCTTTTTCGTCGGCCCGACCCTGCTCGACCGGGTCACCACCGACATGGAAAGCTATAAAGAAGAGATCTTCGGACCGGTCCTCCAGATCGTCCGCGCCAAAGATTTCGAAGAGGCCGTCCGCCTGCCGAGCGAGCACCAGTACGGCAACGGCGTGGCCATCTTCACCCGCAACGGCCACGCCGCCCGCGAATTTGCCAGCCGGGTCAACGTCGGCATGGTCGGCATCAACGTGCCAATCCCCGTTCCGGTGAGTTACCACAGCTTCGGCGGCTGGAAGCGCAGCGGCTTCGGCGACATCGACCAGTACGGCATGGAAGGCCTGAAGTTCTGGACCAAGGCCAAGAAGGTCACCCAGCGCTGGCCCGACGGCGGCGGCGATGGTTCGAACGCTTTCGTCATCCCGACCATGGGATAGGATTTCGGTGCGGAGCGTTGGATGGGGAATGAAACGGATGACCCTCCTCCGCTCCGCCCTTCCCCCTCCGCTGCTTGCGCTTGCCGCCTGTTCGCAGGACCCGCATGCCCCGCTCGATAGCGAAGTGGCTCCGGAAGGCGCCGACGACGCGGAAGTCGTGCAGACTCAATGAACCTCGCCGGCGGACACCAACGAAGACGGCTCCACTGCGCAGGCCAACACCATGCCAACTGCCATGTTGGGCCGCTGGCATCAGGACAATTTAAGCCGCGCGCCCACCGCTGTCGATTGCTATCCCGAACGCGATGCCACGCGCGATTACGACCGGCTCATTACCGTGCGCGAAACCGGCTACGGGTATTTCGAGACCGGCGGACGGATCATGGAAGTCCATGACCGTAGCGACCGCATGATCGTTGCGACCTTCGACACCACCTATGCCGATACGCCGACACAGACGCGCAAGGATTTCGCGCTTCAGGCGAACGGGTCGCTTGTCGTACTAAGCGACAGCGTCGAAGGATCCGAAACCACCCGATATCAACGCTGCCCGGAGTAAAAGCGGATGCGAACCTTGCTGATCCTGTCTCTATCGACCCTTGCGCTGGCCGCCTGCTCCGAGAACGTCAAGGAACAGCCTGAGCCGGACGCCAGCGAAACCATGAGGCCTGTCGAACCCGATGGCGGAATCGGTGACGGAGCGCCCCCGCCCGCCAATCTGGTCGATGGCGATATTCCGGCCGGCTTCCATGGGCGCTGGGGCCTCGTGCCCGCCGATTGCACCTCCGATCGCGGCGATGCCAAGGGCCTGATCAATATCGACGCGGAGGGCATTCAGTTCTACGAATCGCGCGGCGTCGTTGGCACGGTCGAAACCAGCGAACCCAGCCAGTTCAGGGCCACCTATGCTTTCACCGGCGAAGGCATGGAGTGGACCCGCGATATGGAGCTCAGCGTATCAGAAGACGGCACACAACTGGTCCGCAGCGAATACGGCGAAGAGGCGCTGGCCGAGCCACTGACCTACACCAAATGTCCTGCCTGAGGAGAATAAGCATGAAGACGATCCTGATGGCCGCCGCGACTATCCCGCTGGCCGCCTGTGCCACGGCCTACGGCGAAGAGGCTCTCGCCCCCCCCTCCGCAGGCGGCGCCTGTAATGCCGAGGCGGCGCAGTCCTACGTGGGAAATAAAGCGACGCCGCAAGCCGGTGCCGCGATCCTCGATGAAAGTGGTGCACGCACACTTCGCTGGGGCCCGCCCAATTCGGTCTGGACCATGGATTACCGGGAGGACCGCGTTAATGTGCGCTATGACGAAAACATGACGATCACCGAGATCACCTGCGGATGAGCGCACGCCAGCGTGTTTTTTCCGGCTCTCCCTACGAAGAGAGGTTCGGTTTTGCCCGGGCGGTTCGAGAGGGCGACCGGATCATCGTAGCAGGCACCGGCCCGGTCGAGGAAGACGGCTCCTCCGCTTCGGGCAGTGCCGCCGCGCAGGCCGAACGCTGTTTCACGCTGATGCTGAAAGCGGTCGAACAACTGGGGGGGACGCGAGACGACATCGTGCGCACCCGCATGTTCCTCACTGATTTCGACGATCAGCGAAAGGTGGGCGAAGTCCACGCGCGTTTCTTCGGAAAGGCGCAGCCCGCCGCAACTATGGTCGGTTGCGCATGGCTTTGCCGCAAGGAATGGAAAGTCGAAATCGAAGCCGAGGCAATCGTTCGCGGCTGACCCCGCCGCCCCCTTCCCTTGATCCGTCCGCAGGGCTAGAGCGCAGCCCATGACAGGACAATTCCAGCTTACCGAAGAGCAGCTGCAGATCCAGGATATGGCGCAGCGCTTCACCGCCGACAACATCACCCCGCATGCCGCGGAGTGGGACGAGAAATCGCACTTCCCGCGCGATGTGATCAAGCAGAGTGCCGAGCTAGGTTTCGGGGCGATCTACGTCTCCGAAGAAAGCGGCGGCATCGGGCTTGGACGGCTCGAGGCAGCGCTGATCATGGAAGCCATGGCCTATGGCTGTGCCGCGACCAGCGCCTATATCTCGATCCACAACATGGCCGCATGGATGATCGACCAGTTCGGCGGAGCAGAAGTGAAGGAGAAATACCTTCCCGACCTCGTCACCATGGAAAAGATCGCCAGCTATGCACTGACCGAACCCGGCAGCGGCTCCGACGCTGCGGGCCTCAAAGCCAGCGCGAAGCTGGACGGCGATCATTACGTGCTCAACGGCACCAAGCAGTTCATTTCCGGCGGCGGCTTCAACGACGTATATGTCACCATGGTCCGCACTTCCGACCACAAGACCAAGGGCATCACCTGCCTGGTGATCGACAAGGACACACCTGGCGTCTCCTTCGGCAAGCCTGAAAAGAAGCTTGGTTGGAACGCCAGCCCGACCGCGCAGGTGATCTTCGAGGATGCACGCGTTCCGGTCGCCAACCGCGTGGGCGATGAAGGGGAAGGTTTCCGCTTCGCCATGATGGGCCTCGACGGCGGGCGTCTCAACATCGGAGCGTGCTCGCTGGGCGGTGCGCAACGCTGTCTCGACGAGGCGGTGGCCTATACCAAGGATCGCAAGCAGTTCGACACGCCCATCGCGGACTTCCAGAACACCCAGTTCATGCTCGCCGACATGGCTACCGATCTGGAAGCTGCGCGCGCCCTGTTATATCTTGCCGCAGCCAAGGTGACCGACAATGCACCCGACAAGAGCAAGTTCTCCGCCATGGCCAAGCGCCTCGCTACCGATAGCGGCAGCAAGATCGTCAACGACGCGCTGCAACTCTTCGGCGGCTATGGCTACTTGCGCGAATATCCGATTGAGCGGTTCTGGCGCGACCTGCGCGTCCACTCGATCCTCGAAGGCACGAACCAGGTCATGCGCATGATCGTGGGCCGTGACCTGCTGCGTCAGTAAGCGAGAGTAACATGACCGACGAAGTGAATATCCATGCGCATGGCCGAACCGGCCACATCTCGCTGAACCGCCCCAAGGCGCTCCACGCACTCACGCTCGACATGTGCCACGCAATGAGCGCGGCGCTGGCTGAGTGGGCCACGGGCGGTGAGATCGAGGCCGTGATCCTCGACCATGCCGAAGGACGCGGGTTCTGCGCCGGGGGTGACATCAACCTGCTGCGCCATTCCGCGCTCAACGATGACGGGAAGAGCGGCCGCGAATTCTTCCACGACGAATACCGGCTCAACCACCAGATG
>CAYPGL010000204.1:0-3945 GCA_964410035.1 uncultured Qipengyuania sp.
CACGGTGCCGAAGGTCACCGTGGTCATCGGCGGCAGCTTTGGCGCGGGCAATTACGGCATGTGCGGGCGCGCCTATTCGCCACGCTTCCTCTTCACCTGGCCCAATGCGCGGATCAGCGTGATGGGAGGCGAACAGGCCGCTTCGGTCCTCGCCACCGTCCATCGCGATGCCGACAGCTGGACCGATGAACAGTCCGAAGAATTCAAGGCCCCGATCCGCCAGAAGTACGAGGACGAGGGCAATCCCTATTACGCCACTGCCCGCCTGTGGGACGACGGCGTGATCGACCCGGTCCAGACGCGCGACGTCGTCGGCCTCGCCCTTGCCGCGACGCTGCAAGCCCCTATTGCGGAACGCCCGCAATTCGGTGTTTTCCGTATGTAGCTGAGGAACTTCACAGGCCTTTCAGACATTCCTCTCTCATGACCGTGGGGGTTGGACCGGGAACAGGAGAATTCCCATGGAAGGCCAAGAAGTCACCATTGCCATCGTACTCATCGTTCTCGTTGTGGGGGCGTTGCTCGCGTGGCTATTCATCCAGCGCAACCGCACCAAGGAATTGCGCGACCGATACGGCGAGGAATATGACCGCACGCTCGAAGCCAAGGGTGGGCGGCGCGATGCCGAAACCGATCTGATCGAGCGCGAAGAACGGGTTAAAAAGCTCGAGATCCGCCCCCTCACCACGCAAGAGCGTGATCGCTATGCCAGTGACTGGAACGATACCAAGGCGCGGTACGTCGACAGTCCGATGGAAGCCGTCAGCCGGGCGGATCGCTTGCTCACCGACATCATGAACCTCCGCGGATATCCGATGGCCGATTTCGAGAAACGTCATGCCGATCTCACCGTCGATCACGGCGACGTGGCCAAACATTACCTCGCCGGGCACGAAATCGCCGATCGATCGAGCGATGCCACAACCGAGGAACTGCGCCGCGCGATCAATCACTATGAAGCGCTCTATGGTGAAATGACCAGCGAAGTTGCCGACGGCGATAGTGACGGCGTGGACGACCGCTTGGAATCAGGCACAGGCGCACCGACACGGCCCGGCACCGACCCTTCTTTGACCGAACGCGACCGGGTCTGAGGCCGCGGTTCCTCTCGCTTTCCCGCCCGGACCTGCTAACCGGGCGGGAGGAGAGAGAATGCCGACCGCCGACAATCGCAAGCCATCGCTGCTGAGCCGTCTCGTTCGGCGATTGCTGATCTTGCTATATCGCTGGAAGGGCTGGCGCGTCGATGGACGGCGGCCCGAGGTGCGCAAGTTCATAATCCTCGGTGCACCTCATACGTCCAACTGGGACTTCATCTTCTTCATCGGCGCCACGCACGAACTCGGCATCCGCCCGAGCTTTATGGGCAAGAGTAGCCTGTTCAAATGGCCGATGACCAATTTCATGCTCGACATGGGAGGGGTACCGGTCGACCGCGCCAAGCGGGCGAATTACGTCGACCAAGTCGCGGCCGCATTCGCTGCGGCGGATGACCTCGCATTGGTGATCGCGCCGGAAGGTTCGCGGACTTTCAAGGGCGACTGGCGCAGCGGTTTCTACCATATCGCCATGGCCGCAGACGTGCCCATCGTGCCCGCGTGGGTGGATAATACGAAACTGGTCGGAGGTATGGGGGAGCCCATCATGCCGACCGGCGATTACCGCGCCGATCTGGCGAAGATTGCCGCCTTCTACCGTGAAAAGCGGCCCGATTGCGATCGTTTCGTGGCGCTGGAAAAGAGCACCCAGACAATTGGAGAGATGAAGCAATGACGGACGCCCTCCTCATCAACGCGGCGATTTTGGTGGGCATCACGTTAATGCTTTGGCTCGTTTCCGTGAAGATCGCAGATGTCTCGTTTATCGACTCCTTCTGGGGGGCGGGCATGGCGCTGCTGGCGCTGGCGAGCTGGCTGCAGCTCGAGGACCGAGGTATAATCGCTCACCTTCTTCTGGGAATGACCGCGGCATGGGGACTCAGGCTCGGCATCTATCTCTTCCGCAGATGGCGCGTGGAGGGCGAAGACAAGCGCTATGCCCGCATGCTGAAAAACGCGCGCGAAGAGGGCCGGTTCGCCACCACCGCGCTGACCAAAATCTGGCTGGGGCAGGCTGTTCTGCTGTTCTTGGTGAGCTCGCCGGCGCAGGCCGGCATCCTCGCCGCAGGAGGAGAAGACCGTCTGACCGCTTTAGGCATCGTCGGTGCGGCGCTCTATCTGGTCGGCATCTTCTTCGAGTGGGTCGGCGACTGGCAGCTCGCCCGGTTCAAGGCAGATCCCGCGAACAAGGGCATGGTGATGAACGGGGGACTGTGGCGTTACACCCGTCATCCCAACTACTTCGGCGATGCCTGCGTCTGGTGGGGTATCTGGATGGTCGCGGCCGGCAGCAGCTGGGAGGTCGCCCTCTGGACCATGGCGGGTCCGATTTTCCTCACTTTCACACTGATCAAGTGGTCGGGCTCGGCCCTGCTGGAGAAGGGGATGAAGCATTCGCGGCCCGGCTACGAGGAATACAAGCGCCGGACCTCGGCCTTCGTCCCGATGCCTCCAAAGAATAGCAATTGATTCGAGACACGGGGGTTTAACCCCGCTCCTGATCCGCTAAATGGACACGAGAAAGCTTCCAATGGAGCCAGGACAGGTGGGCGAGAAGGATATCGATCAGCAGCGGAAGCGCTTTGCTCTCGAGGCAATGGAGCTTCTGGAGCGCACGGGCGAGGAAGTGACGCGCGCACGGCTCGCGGCCGAGCTCCAGATCGCTCGCGCGCGGGTGGAGGCTGTCTTCCCCGAGGAAAGCGACCTGCTCGAAGCGATTACGGCCGAATGGTTCGCGCCGAAGATAGCGGTGATGGACGCGGTGATGCAAAGCGATCTTCCCCCCCGCCGCAAGACGTACGAATTCTTCGCGCGCCGATTCATGCTGCTGCGCAAGAATTTTCAGGACGATCCTGCGACCTTCCGCCTCTATGTCGAAATGGGCGAGCGGTATTTCGAATATGCGCAGAGCTACGTGGATCTCGGCGATCACTATCTTTGCGAACTGATTGCCGAAGCACAGGCGGACGGCCACCTTGCCGGGATGGATGTCGATTATGCACGGTCGGTCATAAACCAGATGGTGCTCAGTTATATCCAGCCCTACCTCATCGCGATGATCGGAGACCGCCTTTCCGAGGACAAGCTTGCCCATATCGTCGACGCGATCTTCGATGGGCTCGACGCGAAGGACGGTGGTGCGCGGGGGACCGGCAAGCTTCACGCCGCCTAGGAGAGAAGGGGATTAAATCCCGCCTCCGCTTGATGCACGCGCTGCTTTGCGGAATCACAGCAGGATGGCGATTCTCTCCGACAAATGGATCCGCGAAGCGGCAACGACTCGCGACATGATCGAACCCTTCGTCGAAAGCCAGCGGCGTGACGGGACCATCAGCTACGGCCTGTCTTCCTATGGCTACGACGCACGCGTGGCAGATGAATTCAAGATCTTCACCAATATCGACAATGCGGTGGTCGATCCGAAGGATTTCGCCGCGACAAGTTTCGTCGATCGTCAGACCAATGTCTGCGTGATCCCGCCCAACAGTTTCGCGCTCGCCCGGACTGTCGAATATTTCCGCGTGCCGGATGACGTGCTGGTCATCTGCCTCGGCAAGAGCACCTATGCTCGCTGCGGTATCATCGTGAACGTCACTCCGCTGGAGCCAGGCTGGGAAGGCCACGTGACGCTCGAATTCTCGAACACCACTCCGCTGCCCGCCAAAATCTATGCCAACGAGGGCGCGTGCCAGTTCCTGTTCCTGCAGGGCAACGAGCGGCCCGAAGTGACCTATGCCGACCGCGCAGGCAAATACATGGGCCAGCGCGGGGTGACGCTGCCAAGGTTGTAAGAGCGGGTCCTAACGGGACCCGGCAAGCCGCTTTTCACAGTTCCCTATTTTACCGT
>CAYPGL010000205.1:0-1747 GCA_964410035.1 uncultured Qipengyuania sp.
CTTTCCCTTACATCGACGTCAGCGAGCAAGGCTTCGCAGATCATCGGCGGCGAAAGCGCGCTTGACGCGATCCGCGCCCGGCAGGCGAGTGCGACCCCGTCGCATCCGCTGCTATCCAGTGCGCCTTTCAAACCGTTCGAGCCGGCGGCTGCACCACTTGCTTCGCGCAGCGGAGCTTGCGCTATCGAAGCCAGCCCTTTCGCATCGGCAGGCCTTTTCGATTCAGGCCGATCGCAGTTCGCGGCCCCGAGCCGCGATGCATCACTCTTGCTATCGGGGAAGCGCAAGGATCTGGTCCTCGGCAGCCGCATGGTGCCCATTTCGCGAACAAGTTTCGATGCACAGTGGCAGCGCGTAGGCGCAAGCAGGACCAACCTGTCCGCGACCCTCGCGCGTGCGGCCAGTGATCGCGAAAATCGTGGTCAGTTGATCGCTTCGGTTAATCGCTGGGTGAACCGCGAGATCGAGCACGCTGAAGACATCGATCTGTACGGTCGCAGCGATTACTGGGCCGACGCGGCGACTACCTTGCGCCTAGGCCAAGGTGATTGCGAAGACTTCGCACTGCTCAAAATGGAGCTGCTCGCGGCAGCTGGTGTGGCGCGCGAAGACATGATTTTGACGCTGGCGCGCGACCTCATCCGCCGTCGCGACCATGCGGTCCTGCTGGTGAGGACCGATGACGGCTATCTCATGCTCGACAACGTCGGCAGCGCTCCGCTCGATGCCTCGCAAGACCACGGCTATCGCCCGGTCATGAGCCTCGGCGCGAAACAAAGCTGGCTGCACGGATACTGAGAAGCACGAGCGCCGCAACGCTCGCATCTCTCCTCCAAAGCAAACTTCAACGCTCCGTAAGAGCGCGGTCGAAAGCGCGGTTCACCGGCTTGAACAAGTATGACAGCACGCTGCGGCGCGCGGTCAAGACTTCGACGTCGCAGATCATGCCGGGGACGATCGGCAAGCGTACCCCGCCCTTCTCGATGAAAGCGCGGTCGGTTTCAATGATCACTGCATAATAGGCCTCACGCTCGACCTCGTCGAAAATGCTGTCGGCGCTGACCTGCGCGACACGCCCCTTCAATCCGCCGTAGATCGAAAAGTCATATGCCGTGACCTTCACATTCGCGCGGTCGCCGACCTTTACGAAGGCACGGTCGCTAGGTGAGATGCGCGCCTCGATCAGCAGCTTGTCGCCCACGGGCACGATCTGCATAATCTTCTCGCCCGCATTAACGAAGCCGCCTTCGGTGGTGACCTGGACATCGTTTACGATCCCGTCCGACGGGGCCCGCAGTTCGTTGCGATTTCGCCGTGCGGTGGCACCGCGAATGCTTTCCTCGTTCACCGCCATTCGCGTGGTGATCTCGCTGCGTTCGGCGAGCGCCTGCTGGCGAAAATCGGCGCGTGCCTGGCTGAGATCAGCCTGAGCCTGGCTGATCGAGGCGGAGGCGCGCGCTGCAGCCTGGCGCGCCGCGGAGAGCCGGCCCTGCAGGTCGATCACTTCGCGCTGCGCCGTCAGAAGGTCGGTCTGCGGCACGATATTCTTGGCAGCGAGCGGGCGAAGCATCTCGACCTGCTCACGCGCCAGGCGCAGGCTGCTTTCGAGGCTCGATGCCGTGGCCTGCGCTTCGGATAGATCACGGCGGCGCTGCTCGATCGCCGAAGCGAGCGAGGATTCGCGGGCCCGCGCAGTGGCTGCACGCGCTTGGGCGAGGCTCCGTTCTTCCGCACAGGCACTGCCGCT
>CAYPGL010000205.1:1847-3928 GCA_964410035.1 uncultured Qipengyuania sp.
TCGATACGTCCGCCAACATCAGCGGCGGCATGACGGTCCCTGACGTCCGGCTCTACGGTAAGGCCCGGTGTATAGTCAGCTTCTGCCACCAGATCGATAGCCTCTACGCTTTCCGTTCCGAAGAAGCGTGCGAAATCGACCTGCGGCTTTAGCTCGCGCCCTGCCCAGTTGCCATAGAAGCTTGCAGCGCGACCGGGCGAACCGGGGAAACGGTAGAAGATATGGCGCCCGATCGTGGCGATCTTGCCCAGCTTGAAGGCCCAGTAGGGCACGACGTAATCAGCGTGGTAATGCGTCGCGGTGCCGACTTCGGCGACTTCGCGGCCCGAAAGCGCGTCGCGCGCGATGGACTTGGCCGAGCGCCATAGATCAGCCTGCGGCTTGCGCATCAACGCCCCGTCGCAAGTGAAGCTGAACTGGCAGACCTTCTGATTCCAGCCCTGATAGACGACGCCGCATACGGTGTTGGGATAGGCCGGGTGACGCACCCGGTTGAGCACGACCTGCGCCACCGCGCGCTGGCCCAGCGCGGGCTCAAGTGCAGCTTCGTAATAGACGGCCTGTGCGAGGCAGTCGGCCGCGGTGCCGAAGTGGCTCGAGGAAAGCGGTATCGCGGCGAACCGGCCGGGGCGTTCGATGCGGCCCTCCAGCGTGGGAATGGCAAGGTTGCGCGCCAGCGCATTTCCATCTTCGGCGGCCAGCAGCATTCCGCTAGCTTCGGCGGAAGTCGTCATGTCCGAAAGATCAGCCTGCAGATCGGGTGCGAGTTTCGCCATGGCAATTGCCTGCTCCTGCGGAACCAGCAGCGATGAGGCGCCGACGAACAGGCTCGTCGCAGCGAGAACGGCGAAGGCCGAGATGCGCCGAATACGGGTAGCTGCAGCCTTGCTCACGCCACACCTCCGCGCGCTGCGCCAGCCTGAGCGAGGACTTCCTTAACCGGCCCGTCGGCAGCGATGCGGCCCTTGTCGAGCACGATCAGGCGGTTGCAAATAGAGAAGAGAGCCGGACGGTGGGTCGAGATCACCAACGTCTGTTCGGGCTTCATCGCGCCCGACAGGCGATCGACGAACATCTTCTCCGTTTCGCTGTCCATCGCGCCGGTCGGCTCGTCGAGGAACAGGAGTTCCCGCGGTTCGACCAATGCGCGGGCGAGTGAGAGGAAACTGCGCTGTCCGCCAGAAAGCTGGCGTCCGTCTTCCCCCACCGAGCGATCGAACCCGCCGGCATCACGGGACAGGAACTGGTCGGCGCCGGTAGCCCGCATCGCTTCTAGCAATGCTTCTTCCGAAAGACCGAGCCGCCCAAGCGTCAGATTGTCGCGCACCGAGCCCGAGAAAAGCGCCGCATCCTGCCCCACGAAGCCCAAAGCTTCACGCAGCTGCTGCGGACGGTACTGGCGGCTATCTATGCCGTTGACCATCATCGCGCCCTCGGTCGGCGCATAAAGACCGCAGAGCAGCCGCCCGAAGGTTGATTTGCCCGAGGCGACACGGCCGACCAGCGCGATGCGCTCACCAGGCTCGATGGTCAGGTTGAGACCCGAAAGCGCTGTAGGCGCTTCCTCTGCATAGCGGAATTCGGCATCTTCGAACGAGATGCGCGGACGCGTGATTGCGCTGGGCGCAACGCTGGCACCCAACTTACGTTCGTCCCCCGTCTCGAACATCCGCTCGATGCTGGACAACGTCTCCTTGGCCTGTCGCCCGCGGGTCAGCAGGAATGCGATCTGGCCTGCAGGGGCGAGCGAGCGCGAAGCCAGCATGACGATGGCGATGATCGCACCCATGGTAATCTCGCCCGCAGCGAAGAGGTAATAGCCGCCGATGATCAGCGCTACGGTAGAAATCTGCTGGAATACCTGTGCCAGGCTGACGGCGACCGAGTTGATGTTGCGCAGGCGAAGCTGCGAATGCCCGCCGACATCGGCAAGCCGATGCCAGCGCGAGAGCATTCCGCCCTCCCCGCCCATGGCCTTCAGCGTCTCCGCCCCCGTGAGCGATTCCACCAATAGCGTCTGCTGCAAGCCGTAATCTGCCTGCGCATCTTGCGAAGCCTCGACGACCTTCTTCTGCAGGACG
>CAYPGL010000206.1:0-3899 GCA_964410035.1 uncultured Qipengyuania sp.
GCGCCGCGCTTCAGGACGTGAAACTCGGCGATCCGATGGAGGATGATACCGGCCTCGGCCCGCTTTCGAGCGAAGGTCAGCGCGACACCGTGCTGAAGCAGGTTGCCAAGGCCAAGGATGAAGGCTGCACGTTGCTGTTCGGCGGCGAGAAAATCGACCGTCCCGGCGCATGGATGACCGCGGGTCTCCTCACCGATGTGCCGCTCGCCAGCGAGACGGGAACCGACGAAATCTTCGGCCCCGTGGGCCAGCTCTACAAGGCCAAGGATATCGAGGAGGCGACAACCATCGCCAACGCAATTCCCTTCGGCCTCGGCTCTGCGGTCTGGACCCGCGACGAAGGCGAGAAGGAGCATTTCGCCAATGCCATCGAGGCGGGTATGACCACTTTCAACGGCGTCAACGGATCGCGGATCGAAGCGCCGTTCGGCGGCATCAAGCGTTCCGGACACGGACGCGAATTGGCGGAATTCGGCCTTCACGAATTCATGAACCTAAAGACGCTGGTCCACCCGGCGTAGGAGTAATCGAATGAGCAAGCATATCCTCATTATCGGCGCATCGCGCGGTATCGGCCTCGGCCTGGCAAAGGAGTTCAAGGCTCGCGGCTGGGACGTGACCGGCACGGAACGGTCGGAGAGCAAAGAGCTGCACGCAGTTGAAGGCATCAAGGTCGAAACACTGGACGTCACCGATCCGTCCACCTTCGGCACCATTGAGGGCGAATTCGATGCAGTAATCGTTAATGCTGGCATTACCGGCGCAAAACACCAGTCCAGCGAGCAGGCGACTTCGGAAGAAGTGGCCGAGGTCATGATGACCAACGCCTTCGGCCCGGCGCATCTGGGTAAGAAGCTACTGCCACACATCAGGAAGGGCGGCTCGCTGTCCTTCATGAGCTCGTTGATGGGCTCGATCGAGGATTCGTCCGGCGGTTACGATCTCTATCGCACCAGCAAGACGGCGCAGAACATGCTCGCCAAGGGCATTGCCGAGCAGGAGGCGAAGGAGCGCGGCGTGACCGTCTTCTCGCTCCATCCGGGTTGGGTGCAGACCGACATGGGCGGCCCGAACGCGAAAATTACTGTCGAGGAAAGCGCGAAGGGCCTTGCCGATGTGGTCGAGAATGCTCGCGTTGGCTATGCATTCGTCGACTACACCGGCAAGACCCTCCCCTTCTAGCGGGGGTTAGCCCTTAGAAGCGCAGGCCCAAGCCAAGTGTGACTTGGTCGGTCGTGGCGTCGCCTTGGTCGATGTCGGCCAGGTCGTCATATTGCGAGCGGCGATATTCGAGGCGGCCTTCGAGCGGTCCGGGAAGCTGGACCTGGAGACCTGCACCATAGCGGATTCCGGTGGCGTTCTCGTCCAGTTCGTCGAGCGAGCCGCTTTCGGTGAAGGCCTTGGTATCGAGCGCGGTGTAGCCGACCTTGCCATAGGCCGCGATGCCGGGCGTCAGGGCAAAACCGGCGCGCGCACCGATGTAATACTGCCCGCCGGTCTCGAGACCCTCGCGGGCACCGCCGAAGCTGTCGGGGAAGCTGGTCGAACCGTCGCTTGTCGAAAGCTCGCCTTCGACGCCGATGAACGCGCCGCCGAGGCTGAGGTCGTAGCCGGCGTTGATACCGTAAACTGCACTGTCGGCCGTAGCGGTTGCCGAACCGTCGGCGGATTCGACATCGACGCCTTCATAGCCGCCGAGCGCACCGACATAGAAGCCGCCAGGGGCTTCGTTCGACTGCGCCATGGCGGGAGTTGCCGCGAGTCCGGTCGCGAGTGCCGTCGCGACAGCGGCGCGAGAGAGATAATTCTTCATTTTTTGTCCTTTCCTGTGCGATCCCATGCACGGTGAAAGGCGCTTAGCGCGTCGTCCGATTGCCGGGCGATGAACTGGAGCAAGTTCCGACGACGGGCCGTGTCGGCAAATCGCTCAGGCGAGACAATCGCGCAAGGTTTGGACCAACGCGTCGGTATCTGCGGAGGTGTTGTAGAGATGCGGCGTCACCCGTACCGAAGCGCCTCTGAGCGAAACGTGGACCCGCCGTTCCGCCAGGCGCTGGGTAAGGCCATCCGGCACCCCATCAGGAAAGCCGAGCGAGAGGAAATGCGGTGCGCGTATCCCGATTGGCGCGGAGGTCAGGCCCAAGCCCTGCACTTCGCTGGCAAGATGCTCGGTGCGGCGGCCGAGTTCTGCCGAAATCGCCACCACGCCGAACTCCTGAAGGAAATCGATCGCCGCGCCTGCACCCATCAAAAGCGGCGGATTCGACTTCTCGCCCATGTCGAATCGCCTTGCGCCCGGCTGGAAATCGTCGCGGTAGTCGGCCAGCCGGGCAAAATCTTCAGAACCGGCACGGTTGATCCAATTGTGCTCGATGGGCTCGCCATTGTGATACTTCGGATCGACGTAAAGCATGGCGATTCCGTAGGGACCCATAAGCCATTTGTAGCACGCCGCCACGGCGAAATCGGGCTGCACCGCCGCAAAATCGAGTGGCATCGCGCCCAGGGACTGCGTTAGGTCGAGCACAAGTGCCGCGCCATGTGCACGCGCCTTTTCCGCAACCGCCATCAGGTCGACCAAGCGCCCGTCCGCCCAGTGATTGTGCGGCACGGCGACCACGGCGGTATCCGGCCCGATCGCATTGAGCACTGCCTCGCTCCAGCAGCTTTGCGACGGGCGCTGCACCGCGATCACCTGACCGCCGCAGCGCGATGCCTTTTCCTGCCAGACATAGACATTGGACGGGAACTGGTCTCCCAGCGTGACGATGTCCTGCCCCCGCTCGACAGGGATATTGGCTGCCGCGACCGCCAGCCCGTAGCTGACCGAAGGCACGATGGAGATGCGGTCGGCATCCACCCCCGCCAGCGCCCCCGCTCGCTCGCGAAACGCTTCCACTACGGTGAAGAAATCCGCCGGGCGAAAATTCCACGGTCGCTCCTTCAGTCGCGCGCCTTCCACCATAGCCGCACTGACCCCACGCGAAAGCGGCGCCATATAGGCACAGTTGAGATAGTGGACGTCCTCCGGTATTTCGAAGCGATGGCGCTGCGACCCAATGTCCGGCAAGCCAGCCCTCCCCTCAGCCAACCACGCCAGCGCTAGCAAGCACGGCGAGCGTGAGAAGGTCCGGCGCGATGGCGGTCATCGGGGCGATCTGGACCGGCTTTTCACTGCCGATCATCATCGGGCCGATCATGGTCTCTCCGCCCAGCTCGCGCAGCAGCTTAGCCGAGAGATTGGCCGATTGCAGCCCGGGCATGATCAGGACGTTCGCCGGGCCCGACAGGCGATTGAAAGGGTAGAGCTCCATCACCTTGCGGTTCAGCGCGGCATCCGGTGCCATCTCGCCCTCGTATTCGAAATCCACGCTTTCGTCGGCATCGAGCAGCGCCACGGCGTCGCGGATGTTGCCGAGCCACTGGCCGGACGGATTGCCGAAGGTCGAATAGGACATGAAGGCAACACGCGGCTCATGCCCCATGCGCCGCGCCACGGCCGCGGTCTCCCTGGCGATGTGTGCCAGTTCGGAGGCGCTCGGACGTTCGTTGATCGTGGTGTCGGCAAGGAAAGTGGTCTGGTTCTTACCGATCATCATGTGCACGCCGAAGGGCGTGGCGCCAGGCTTTGGATCTATCACCCGCGCCACTTCACGCGCGGTTTGCGCATAGGTGCGGGTCAGGCCGGTAATCATGCCATCACCGTGGCCCAGCGCGACCAGCAGCGCGGCGAAGACATTACGTTCCTGATTGACCATGCGACCCACGTCACGCTGCGTGTAGCCGCGGCGTTGCAAGCGCTGGTAGAGATAGTCGTTCATCGCCGGCACCTTGTCCGACACCTTCGAATTCTCGATGATCCAGTCGCCGGGATCGTCCACGCCCAGCTCGCGCAGCTT
>CAYPGL010000207.1:0-2248 GCA_964410035.1 uncultured Qipengyuania sp.
CCCATCATGGATGCCTGTCTCGAAGCGGGCGTAGATTACCTCGACACCGCGAATTTCGAACCGAAGGACGAGGCCAAGTTCGAATACCACTGGCAGTGGGCCTATCATGACCGCTTCAAGGAAGCGGGATTGATGGCGCTGCTCGGTTCGGGCTTCGATCCGGGCGTGACCAGCGTGTTCACCATGTGGCTGAAGAAGCACAAGCTGAAGACGATCCGCCAGCTCGATATCCTCGACTGTAACGGCGGCGACCACGGCCAGGCCTTTGCCACCAACTTCAACCCGGAAATCAACATTCGCGAAGTGACCGCCCCTGCGCGTCACTGGGAAAACGGCGAATTCGTCGAAACCCCCGCAATGGGCAAGAAGGTGGAATTCGACTTCGAAGCCGTCGGGCCCAAAAATATGTACATGATGTATCACGAAGAGCTGGAAAGCCTGGCGAAGTTCAACCCGGAGATGGAGCGCGCGCGCTTCTGGATGACCTTCGGCGATGAATACATCAAGCACCTGACCGTTCTGCAGAACGTCGGCATGACCCGCATCGATCCGGTGCGGTATCAGGGCAAGGATATCATCCCGCTCCAGTTCTTGGCCGCGGTGCTACCCAAGCCCGAAACGCTGGGCGAAACGACCAAAGGCAACACAAATATCGGCGTGATCGCCACCGGCGAGTCGCTCGACGGATCGGGCGAGAAGACCTTCTACATCAACAATATCTGCAGCCACGAGGCGGCTTACGAGGAAACCGGCAACCAAGCTGTTTCCTACACCACCGGCGTGCCTGCGATGATCGGTTCGGCCATGATGATCACCGGCAAGTGGGAAGGTGACGGCGTCTTCAACATGGAAGAAATGGACCCCGATCCGTTCATGGACATGCTGAATGATCATGGCCTTCCGTGGCAGGTTAAGGAACTGGATGGCCCGGTCGATTTCTAAGTCGCTCGTATTTGCGGCGGGATTAATCCTGGCTTCCTGCAGCGGGGGCAATCCCGCTCGGGAGGAAGCTCCCGCAGTTGAAGTCATCGAAGGTTGGCCGGATATTCCGGAAAGCGCTGCATTCGGAGAGCCTTCGGCTGTCGATGTGGATAGCCACGGGCACATCTTCGTACTCCATCGGGCGGGCCGTGAGTGGGAAGAGCCGTTCCCGGCCCAGCCCATCGGCGATCCGACCGTCTTCATGTTCGCTGCCAATGGCAAGCTGCTCGGCAAATGGGGCGCGGGCGACTTCGTCATGCCCCACGGGCTTTCGGTCGACCAGGACGACAATGTCTGGATCACCGATGTTGGACGCGAACAGGTCTTCCGTTTCAGCCATGACGGAACGCGGGAAATGGTGCTGGGAGAGCGCGGGGTAGCAGGTCAAGACGAGAGCCATTT
Source organism: uncultured Qipengyuania sp. (assembly GCA_964410035.1). Taxonomy (GTDB): domain Bacteria; phylum Pseudomonadota; class Alphaproteobacteria; order Sphingomonadales; family Sphingomonadaceae; genus Qipengyuania. The sequence goes on from CAYPGL010000207.1 coordinate 1,384, forward strand.
CGGCCGCCCCACCGATGTCGCCTTTTCGCAAGGCCGCGTGCTTGTTGCCGATGGCTATACGAATGGTCGTATTGCCGTGTTCGATCGCGAGGGCAATTTTCTCGAGCAGTGGGGCGAGGCGGGCGAGGGTGCAGGTGAATTCGACTTGCCGCACGGTATCGCGGCAGATGACAAGCGTATCTATGTCGCCGACCGCGAAAATGCGCGGGTGCAGGTGCTATCACTCGATGGCGAACCGCTGGACGAACTTCGAGCTGGTCAGACCGGACATCCCTACGCGGTCAAGCCGATCGGCAGCGGATACGTCTTGGTGGTGGAGGGCCGCGACATGCTCGACCGCTTCGGTGCCATCGGCCGTCTATATCGCTCGGATGGCAAGCTGGAGCGTGTCTTCGATATCGGGGTCGATCCGCGCACAGGGGTGAGCCTCGGGCACGATGTCGCCCTGGGCCGCGACGGCAGCGTCTATGTCGTCGACAACAGGGCCAGCCGCGTGGTGAAGTTCGAACTGGCGAGTGCCGGGGTCGTCGAAGAAGACTGACTTGACCCTTTCGTTCAGGGCCGAGCCGCCCTAGATGCGCGGCCATGGAAACCAAAGCCGGCGAGCCGGGCGCCTTCGCCCAATTCGATCTCACCCGTGTCGACAGCCCCGCCTTCGTGGTGGACGCAGCGAAGCTGCGAGCCAATTGCCAGGTATTGGCCGAAATCCGGGACGAGGCGGGCATCAAGGTCCTGTCCGCACTCAAGGCTTTCTCAATGTGGAGCGCCGCCCCGATAATCGGCGAATATCTCGACGGCCTGTGCACAAGCGGTCGTTGGGAAGCGCGGCTGGCGGGAGAGCGCTTTGCTGGAGTGAGTGCCACCT
>CAYPGL010000207.1:2286-3895 GCA_964410035.1 uncultured Qipengyuania sp.
AGCGAGTTCTACGATGGCGAGATTGCCACCTATTCCGCCGCCTACAAGCCGGAGGAACTGGAAGAGGTCTGCCGACTGTCCGACCATGTCATCTTCAATTCGCCCGGCCAGTTGCAGCGCGCAGCGCTGATCCTCGGGAATGCGAGGGCGAGCGGGCAGGATTTCGATACGGGATTGCGCATCAATCCGCAGGTGCCGACCGGCGAGGTGCCGCGTTACGATCCGTCCAGCCCCGGGAGCCGTCTCGGCTTTCCGATCGACCAGCTGACACCAGAGATCATGGAGCATGTCGAGGGCATTCATTTCCATAATCTGTGTGAGCAGGATTTAGAACCGCTGCTGAGGACATGGGACCGCGTGTTCGACGCGATCGAACCGTGGTTCGGCCAGCTCAAATGGATCAACATGGGCGGCGGCCACCACATCACTCGCGCCGATTACCAGCGTGAGGAGCTGATCGAATTCCTGCGCGATGCGAAGGAAGATACGGACGCGGAGATCTATCTGGAACCGGGCGAGGCGGTCGCGCTCGATGCGGGCATCCTCGTCGGTACGGTTCTCGATACCGGCTTCAACGGCGTGCCCGTCGCAGTTGCGGATATCTCCGCAACTTGCCACATGCCCGACGTGATCGAGGCGCCCTATCGCCCAGCGATGCTGGGGGAGGCCAGCGATCGCGAATTACCGGAAGTGCGCATCGGAGGTCCCTCCTGCCTCGCCGGCGACGTGATCGGCGATTACCGCATCCCCGGCGGTGCGGAGATCGGGAAGCGCTTCGCCTTCCTCGACCAGGCGCATTATTCCATGGTCAAGACGAACACGTTCAACGGTGTCCAGCTTCCCAGCATCTGGATGTGGGACAGCGAAACCGACCAGCTCGAGCTGGTGAAGGAATTCGGCTACGAAAGCTTCCGCGACCGGTTGAGCTAGGTGCGTCCTGCCGCAATTCAGGCTCTGTGCGACCTGCGCGAACTTGCGGACATTGAGTCACATATTCACTTGCGTTTCATGACCGACAATTTATATGCGCCGCTCCCGCTGCCCCAAGGGGACTTCCTAACCGCAAGGCAGCTTGTCGTTTCATGGTCCGCAAGGACCGTTTAGGGGGTCCCTTGAGTTGCAGCATTTTCCTGACGCCCGGTCCGTAGTTCGCGCGCTCGCGCCCGACGAACCTATTATCCTCAACCGCCCGCATGCCGCGGCGCGCGCTGCCCGTTTCTTCGTCGAGAAGTTTCCGGGTAAGTCGCTCTATGCGGTGAAGGCCAATCCTTCGCCTGATCTCGTGCAGATACTGTGGGACAATGGCGTGACGCATTACGACGTCGCTTCGATCGCTGAGGTGCGCATGGTGCGTTCGGTGCTGCCCCAGGCGACGCTGTGCTTCATGCATCCGGTCAAATCGCCCGGGGCGATCCGCGAGGCCTATTTCCAGCACGGTGTGAAGACCTTCAGCCTCGATTCCAGCGAGGAGCTGGCGAAGATCGTCGATGCGACCCGCGCCGAGGACGGCAGCGTGGCAACCGACCTGCGCCTCTGCGTGCGTTTGCGCGTATCATCGGAACACGCGGCGCTGAGCCTTGCCAGCAAGTTCGGCTGCGATCTAACCGAA
>CAYPGL010000208.1:0-3889 GCA_964410035.1 uncultured Qipengyuania sp.
CTCGCGACGCAGGTCGACGAAGCGGTATTTCAGGCGGGTTTCTTCCGGATAGTCTTCCGCTTGGTTGACGATCAGCGGCAGGTCCTCGGCGCGGCTCTGGATTTCGACTTCGCGGGCGAAGACTTCGATCTCGCCGGTGGGCAGGTTCTTGTTGACCGCTACTGCGTCACGCGCCTTCACCGTACCATCGATGGTCACCACCGATTCCAGCTTCAGCTTTTCGAGAACAGGAAGCGCCTTACTGTCGCTGTCGGCCACGACCTGCGTTATTCCGTAATGATCGCGCAGATCAATGAAGAGCACGCCGCCGTGGTCGCGCTTGTTGTGCACCCAGCCGGAAAGGCGGACTGTCTCGCCAACGTTTTCCGTCGTCAGCTGTGCGCAGTTGTGGGTACGATAGGCGTGCATCTAAAATCTTTCCATTTTCGGAGTTATGCCGCTAGGGCGCAGGCGCCGCGCTCCTTAGCAGGAATCGCGCGCGCTAACAGGGCACCAGCGGGTTTTTGTCAAGGCTCGTGAGAGGTGCGGGAGCGGTACTCCGCTCAAGACAAGAAACGAAACGATGAAAATACACGATCTGATTACCGACACCGATACTCTGGCCGCACTTTGCAAGCGTCTGGCGGAAAGCGACTTCGTCACCGTCGACACCGAATTCATGCGAGAAAACACTTACTGGCCCGAGCTGTGCTTGGTGCAGATCGCCAATGAGAAAGAAGCAGCCGCGATCGATCCGCTGGCGAACGGCATAGACCTCAAGCCCCTGTGGGATCTGCTTTGCGAGAACGAGGAAGTGCTGAAGGTCTTCCACGCTGGCGGGCAGGATGTCGAAATCGTCTATAATTTCACTGGCAAGACCCCGCATCCGATCTTCGATACGCAGATCGCGATGATGGCAATCAGCCAGAACGAGCAGATAGGCTATGCCAACCTCGTCGAAAGCTGGCTCGGCATCCCGGTCGACAAGGGCGCGAGGTTCACCGACTGGAGCCGCCGTCCGCTGACCGAAAGACAGATTGAATATGCTATCGGCGATGTGACCCACCTTTCGGACATTTTCCCGAAAATACTGGAAAAGCTGATCAAGACCGGACGCGGCGGCTGGCTGGATGCCGAGATGGAGAAGCTCGCCGATCCGACAAACTACGCCAACAACGCCGACCAGGCCTGGAAGCGCATCCGCTCGCCGGGGCGCAACCCAACAGTGCTGGGCCGACTGAAGGCTCTGGCCGCCTGGCGCGAAGGTGAGGCACAGCACAAGAATATACCGCGCGGCCGCATCATGCGCGATGAAACCCTGGCCGATATCGCTAGTCATCCGCCCAAGAAGCAGGGCGACCTTACCAAGGTACGCGGGCTCTCTGCCGCATGGAAAGACAACGACATTGGCAAGCGGCTGATGAAGGTAATCGACAAGGCCGATCCCTTGCCGAAGGAGGAAATGCCCGAGAAGCCGAAGCGAGGGGCGCCGCTGGGAAAGGAAGGGGCCCTAGTGGCAGATCTGCTCAAGCTGTTGCTCAAAATTCGCTCCCGCGAAATCGACGTCGCATCCCGCTTGCTGACGCGCTCCGACGAAATGGAAGCGTTGGCCGCCGGTGTGCGCAAACTGCCGATCCTGCAGGGCTGGCGCTACGAGGTGTTCGGCAAGGACGCCCTCGAGCTGGTCGAGGGGCGCCTCGCGTTCGCCGTCAAGGACGGCAAATTGTTGATGACCCATGTCGACGATGTCCACGCGCGGATGATGGATGCGGCTCATGACGAAGTGATCACCGAAGCGGCGGCGGACGCCGGGTGAGCACCTACCTCCCCACCCTCAAGCAACTGCAATATCTCGTCGCGCTGCACGAGCATGGCCATTTCGGACGCGCAGCGGATGCGAGCTTCGTATCGCAATCGACGCTTTCGGCAGGAATCCGCGAGTTGGAATCGTTACTTGGCATAACGCTGGTCGAGCGCAGCCGTCGCGTCGTGCGGTTCACTGCGCTGGGCAACCAAGTGGTCGAGAAGGCGCACCGTGTCTTGCGGGAGACCGAGGAACTGGCTGATCTCGTTCAGGCGGCGGGTAAGCCGCTGGCGGGACAGCTCCGGATGAGCGTGATCCCCACCATCGCCCCATTCATGCTGCCGCGATTCTTGCCGCGGCTGCGGCGCGAACGCCCCGATCTGGAGCTATTTCTGCGCGAGGAAACCAGTCATGATGCTGTCGAATCGCTTCAGCATGGGAGGGTGGACTGCGTTCTCTTGGCCCTACCGTTCGCCACGGGCGAAGTCGATCAGGCGCATATCGCGGACGATCCGATCTATGTGGCGTTCCCGAAAGACGATCCGCGCGATCCGCCAGAGAGCGTTACCGCCGACATGATCGACGACGGCCGGCTGCTGTTGCTCGAAGATGGCCATTGCCTGAAGGACCATGCGCTGGCTGCCTGCAACCGTCCCGAGCTGCGCGGTTCGACGACGATGATCGGCACCAGCCTGCACACCCTCGTCCAGATGGTGGACAATGGTCTGGGGCTTACGATGCTGCCCAAAATGGCGGTGGATGCGGGCATCCTCAACGGTACGGAAGTTGTCGCGCGACCCCTTAAATCGAAGCGGGCTAGCCGGGAAATAGCGCTGATATGGCGCAAAAATTCGCCTCGGCGTCAGGACTTCGAATTGCTCGCAGAAGAACTGCGCGCCGGTTAGGCGAGTTTCGTTTCGGACTTCGATTTCATGAAATTATCGAGCTTGCGGTAAGCGAATAGAGGCACGATTACGCTCAGGGCAATTCCGCCGAGAGCACAGATTCCGAGCCATATCGCCATCGCGGTGCCGCCGGATGCCCACATGCCGTAGAGTACGGGCGCAGCGAGCACGAGACCACGAACCTCATTGAAGATCATTGCGACCGCACCGACTTTCAGCAGTGCAGCGAGGAGCATATGGATAGAAGCAGTCATGTCTAACAACATGAACGCATTTGGTTGAGAAAAGGTTCACCCATGCAACGGCGTTGCATCGACGTATTGCATCGGCTCGTCGCATGACGAAAGCCGGATGACGCTAGTCCATGTGTTTGAGGCCGACGCGCAGGTAATCCCAGCCCGTCATCACGGTCATCGCTGCAGCAGCCCACAGCGTCACGAGGCCGACGGTATGTGGTACATTGGCTTCAAGCGTACCGAGCATCACATTCCAGTCTGGCAGACCTTGCCCCAGTATCAGCGAACCCAGTGCGAGCAGTTGGAAAGTCGTCTTCCATTTCGCCAGTCGGCTCACCGGAACCGAGACTTGCAGGCCGCCAAGGAACTCCCGCAAGCCGGATACAGCGATCTCTCGCACTAGTATAATCAGCCCGGCGATTACATGCATGTCGCCCACGTAGGGACCTCGGAGAACACCCTGTGCCGCCAGCACGAGTATGACCGAGGCGACCATAATCTTGTCCGCGATGGGATCGAGAAAGATACCGAGCTTCGAAACTGCCCCGCTTGTGCGCGCCAGATACCCATCGAAATAATCGGTAATACCCATAAGGCAGTACAAGACGAAGGCCATCAGGTAGCCCGCTTCCCATCCGGGCCACCATAATAAGAAAGCCAGGAGTGGAATCGCAACGATACGCGATAATGTGAGAAGGTTCGGCAGTGTCAGCATCTAGGCTTGTCCCCCTAACCGTATTCGCCCCGCCGCAAAAGACATCAAGCAGGGTTGTCCGCCGCCACGATGTAGCTACCAAGTGCACCCTTCGGGAAGGTTTCCGCCGGGGGTTCATGTTCACAAGTCCGCATCTGCTGCGCACGAGGCGGTTTCTGCCGTTGTTCGTGACGCAGTTATTCAACGCCTTCAACGACAATCTTTACAAGACCGCGATGGTCCTGTTCGTTGTCTACCAGATCTATAATTC
>CAYPGL010000209.1:0-3775 GCA_964410035.1 uncultured Qipengyuania sp.
GGTCTACAAGAACAAGGCTTTCGGCGGCTGGAATATTGCGCTGATTGGCGCCGATGCCAACGAACTGGTGCTGTTTGACCGCGGCAAGAATTTCAGCAGCGAGCAGGGGTGGGGGCCGATCCTCGATCAGCTCTTCCCCCGCGGGCTCATGCTGCTCGATTTCGATCACCACCGCGCCGACCGCCGCGCCCTCTCGATCGCTTTCAAGCCTGAGCCGATGCGGCATTATTCGGGCAGCCTCAATCGCGGCATCGCGAAAAAGGTGGAAAATTGGGGCGAGGGATCGATGCGTTTCTACCCAGCGATCAAAACACTGACGCTCGATCTTGCCGCAGACAGTTTCATCGGCATCGAGTGGGGGCCGGAAGCCGATCAAATCAACACCGCTTTTATTGATATGGTGCAGGCGAGCGTGGCGCCGGTGCGCAAGCCATTGCCGTTCACCCAGATGAAGCGCGGCGTGGATGGGCGTGCTTTCCTTGTCGATTTCTTTACGGAGGAGACCCATCGGCGCCGGGCCGAGGGCGGCGGACAGGACATGTTCAGCCAGTTCGCTACGGCGGAATATGAGGATGGCAGTCTCATGCCCGTTGACGAAGTCGTCGACCACATGAACTTCCTGATGATGGCGGCCCATGACACGATTACCAGCTCGGCGACCTCGCTCATATGGTTGCTCGCGAAACACCCCGAGTGGCAGGAAAAGCTGAGACAGGAGGTAATTAGCGTGACCGGCGGCGCTGGCTCGGACGGCAAACCCCGGGATCTTGCCTATGAAGACATGGGCAAACTCGAACTATGCGAAATGGCCTTCAAGGAAGCGCTGCGCATGGTGCCGCCCGTCCCATCGATGCCGCGCCGTGCGCTACGTGAATTCGAGTTCGACGGCTACCGCATTCCGGCGGGTAGCCATGTCGGAATCAACCAGTATTTCGTTCATCACGAAGAGAATCACTGGGACGATCCCTTCGCCTTCGATCCCATGCGATTCACGCCCGACAGAGTGAAGGCGCGTCATAAATATGCCTGGGTACCGTTCGGCGGCGGTGCGCACATGTGCCTGGGCCTCCACTTCGCTTATATGCAAGTGAAGATCCTGCTCGCCCAGTTCCTGCCGCGCTATCGCGTCAGTCTTGAGCAGGAGCCGGACTGGCAGCCTTGGCCGATTCCCAAACCCAAAGACGGGCTCAAGGTCCGGCTCGAGAAAATCTAAAAATCGATCGCGATACCGTCCTTGACCCAGTCGCCATAGCGGGTGGGGCTGAGGTCTTCATTGTCGCTACCCTTTCTCGGTTCGGGCGGCGACTCGCTGTTCCAGTGTTTCGGCTTCTCGAAAGTCTCGGGCCGCTCGGTGGCGCGTTTTGTCATGAGCGCAAGATGAGCACGCTGGCGGCCTTGCGCAAGAGCGGGTAGGAGCGCTCTCTCATGGTCCAGCCCACCGGAATACATGCGCGCCGCGCCGCGCTTCGCCTGCTCGATGCCGTCCTTCGTCGGGGCGAGACGCTCGACATCGCTTTCGCCGCCGCGACCAAGGATGTGCGAAAGTTCGAGGACAAAGCACTCGCGCGGGCCATCGCCAGTGAAGCCCTGCGATGGCTGGCGGACCTCGACGCCCTCATCGACAGTACGACCAAGAAGCCGCTGCCCGAGGATGCCAAGGCACGTACGGTCCTGCGCATGATGCTGGCCCAATGGCTGCGCCTGCAGACCCCGCCCCATGCGGTCATCGCAACATGCCTGCCACTGCTCGCTGGCGGACCGCGCAGGCTGGCGCACGGTGTTTTTTCGGCACTGGCCAAGCGCGAAGTGACTTTGCCGGACATGCCAACACTGCCTGCCGAAGTTGCCGAACGCTGGGGTGGCCGAAGTGCTTCGATCGCGCGAGGGCTGGCCCAGCCGCCACCGCTCGATATTACGTTAAAAGACCCGGCACAGACCGAAATCTTGAAAGCGAAGCTAGCCGCCGATAGCATCTTGCCGGGCCAACTGCGCCTTCCGCGCGGTGAAAATGTAGAAAAGCTGGCCGGTTTTGCCGAAGGTGATTGGTGGGTGCAGGATCTGGCTGCCTCATTGCCTGCGCGGCTGATCGGTAATGGGGACGGTCGCCATGTGCTGGACCTGTGCGCCGCGCCCGGGGGCAAGACGCTGCAATTGGCGGCACAAGGTTGGCAGGTAACTGCGCTCGATATCTCCAAACGCCGCCTCGATCTGCTCAAGGCAAATCTCAAACGCACCGGTCTCAAGGCAGGCGTGGTTCGCGCAGACGCGCTTGGCTGGGAGCCGAAGCACCATTTCGATTCGATTCTGCTGGATGCACCCTGTACCGCAACGGGGACGGCCCGGCGCCACCCCGATGTCATCCATCGGATCGGCCGGCGCCAGATCGAGGAGATGGTCGAACTGCAGGCCGCGCTGATCGAGCGGGCCTGCCAATGGCTGAAGCCCGGGGGGTTATTGGTCTATGCTACCTGTTCCCTTGAATCCGCAGAAGGCGAGGAACATGGATTTGCCGGCCTGCAAACCGTTCCGATCGCACCAAGCGATCTGCCAGCGGGTCTCTCTCCGGACACCGATGGGAGCCTGCGCACCGATCCCGGCATGCTCGCGGACTTCGGCGGACTTGATGGATTCTATATCACGGTTAGGCGGAAAACAGCGTGATTCGATGGTCTGACGGGGTGGGGTAGGTTTCAACTCGTCGCACCGACTGACCGAACCGGCCCCAGTCTCGCCACATTCCGGCCATTGTTCATTTTCGAGCAAGGCCAATCCCAACAACTCTCTCCTTCTCGCGGGGCCGAGCCCCAGACCCTGCGCCGTTTGGGCGCAGAGGCAACGACGTAGGATTTCGAGCACCGGGTCGCCGGTCATGACTTCGCCCTCCCCTCACGGCGTCGTCATCGTTTAATAAGGAGTACCAAAGTGACTGCATTTACGAAGAAGGCAGGTATCCCCCTCCTGCTCTCCGCAATGGCCCTTCCGATGGCCACCCCACTTACGGCGCAGGAAGCCAATAGCGACATTGACGTCTATGGTTCGGCGCTTACCGAAGGTCCCAAGGTCGAGGGCATGATCACCGCGCGTGAGGACGGCCGGATTCAGGTGACCACCGAAAACGGGCAGGCCACCACCATCATCGTGGATGAGGGCACCGAAGTCAAAGCCTCGGGCGGCTTCCTCGGCCTTGGTAGCAAGTCCCTCAACACAGCCCAGTTAATGAACGGCCTCCCGGTCGAAGTGGAAACGCTCCAGTTCCAGGGCGGCCTCGTCGCAAAGCAGGTCAAGCTCAAGTCCAGCGACCTCGAAACCGCTTCGATGATCCGCGGCGCGACCCAGCAGCAGTTCGCCGAGCACCGCGCCGACATCGATGAGAACACTGCCGCTGCCGAGGCATTACGTGGCCGCATGGGCAACATCGACCAGTATAATGTCCGCGGCGTCACCAATGTTTATTTCGACACCGGAAAGTGGAACCTCACGGGCGAGGGCCAGCGCGAAATCTGCAACCTCGCCTCGCAGGCGGAACAGATGGACAATGCCCTGCTACTCGTTGTCGGCTACACTGACTCGGTTGGTGATCAGGATTACAATCAGGTCTTGAGCGAGCGCCGAGCAAGCCGCGTCGTCAATTACCTCCAGCAGGAATGCGGCTGGGAGCCGTGGCGCATGCTAACCCCGACTGGCATGGCGGAAGCGGATCCTGTGGCGGACAACAGCACCGCCGAAGGCAAGGCGCAGAACCGCCGCGTTTCGGTAAACATCCTCGTCAGCAAGG
>CAYPGL010000210.1:0-3772 GCA_964410035.1 uncultured Qipengyuania sp.
TTGCGAGACTTGCCCGCAAAAGGGGAAAACCGGACAAGTCCGCTTGGCCCCGTAAATCAGTGAGCGTCAGTCTCCGCCCAGAGGGCGGTTGGCGTCGGCAGCGGCGCGTTGGTCGGGGCGGGAGGATATCTCGCCCGGCTGAGCCTCGCCCTGTGCCAGTGGCTGGTTGCCGTGACTGTCGGTGGCGACGTCCTGTTCCATCTTGCCGTTCTCGTCGCGGGCATTGCCGTAGCCTCGCCGCGCCTTGCCTTCGCCCTGTTCGTTCTGGCGGGTTTCGCCTTCGCGCGGGCCGGTGCGCTTGATGCCGCCGGGCTCGTGTCCGTCGTTCAGGGTCACGTCGCGGCTGTCGCGAGGTTCATATTGTCCCATTGAAAATCTCCTTTGCCCAATCAACGGGCTGCGCACTGCACACGTTCCGCAATTCGTCGCAAACGCAGGGCAGCTGCGGGACTCAAAAGTTACCCAGTTCTTATCCCCACCGAATCATCCCCTCTTGCCTTCGAATCCGGCATATGATTCCCTATATGAGTCGTTCACACGAAAGCCCGGAGACACCAGATGTCGTTGCTCGAAGCCCGCAAGACCTACAAGCCGTTCGAATACCCATGGGCCTACGAGTTCTGGAAACGCCAGCAGCAAATCCACTGGATGCCGGAAGAAGTGCCGCTGGGCGAAGACTGCCGCGACTGGGCGCAGAAGCTCACCGATCACGAGCGTAACCTGCTCACGCAGATTTTCCGATTCTTCACTCAAGCCGATGTCGAGGTGCAGGATTGTTATCACGACAAATACGGCCGCGTGTTCAAGCCGACCGAGATCAAGATGATGCTCACCGCTTTTTCCAACATGGAAACGGTGCACATCGCGGCCTACAGCCATCTGCTCGACACGATCGGCATGCCCGAAAGCGAATACAGTGCCTTCCTCGATTACGAGGAAATGAACGACAAGCACAATTACATGCAGCAGTTCGGCGTCGACAATGACGAGGACATCGCCCGCACGCTGGCCATGTTCGGCGCTTTCACCGAAGGCATGCAGCTGTTCGCCAGCTTCGCCATGCTGATGAACTTCCCGCGCTTTAACAAGATGAAGGGCATGGGCCAGATTGTCAGCTGGTCGGTGCGCGATGAAAGCCTGCACTGCGAAGGCATTATCCGCATGTTCCACGAATTCGTGCGCGAGCGCGATTGCCTGACCAAGGCGGTCAAGGAAGACATCATCGACATCTGCCAGAAGACGGTGCGGCTGGAAGACAACTTCATCGACCTCGCCTTCGAAATGGGTCCGGTCAGCGGGATGACGCCCAAGGATATCAAGAAGTACATCCGCTATATCGCCGACTGGCGGCTGGGCCAGCTCAACCTCGATCCGATCTACATGATCGACGATCACCCGCTGCCCTGGCTCGCCCCGCTGCTGAACGGGGTGGAGCATGCCAATTTCTTCGAACAGCGCGCCACCGAATATTCAAAGGGCGCGACCAAGGGCGAATGGAACGACGTGTGGTCGAGCTTCGACAAGCGCCGCACCGCCAAGGCCGCGAACGAGGAAGAGGCCGCGGACGATGGCCCGGGCCTGTTCGGCGAGGAAGTCGAAGGGGCTGTGGCGGCGGAGTAGTCGATAGAAACTGAGGGTCAGCACCCACACCCATGTCTCGCGAAAAGCGCGGCTCTAGCTGGATCGTCTCTGCCGCTTGCCGTATTTCGGCGGCCTAAGGGGCTTCACGCGCCGCTTGCGATAACCCTCCGCGCTGGCCCACGCCCGCCTGCGCTTTCGCGGATCGAACTGGAAGACCTTTCCCACCCCAAACGAAATGACGCGCCCGTCGCACCAGCGCAATCGAAAGCCGGTCCCCGCCTCGGAGCCGCGGGCCCTCTCTCCATTGACCTCGATGCCTCCCCTGTATTAGTTAAGCAATACACACCGAGAGGATCGACCCGATGTACAGTTTTCTTCTTCCACTGCTTGCGCAGGCCGCCGCCATTGCACCAGCTCCGGATCCGGCTCCGATCCCTGATCTCGAAGAACTCCGCGGAGAAATCATCGCGAGAGATAGCGCGCTGTTCTGGGCTGCATTCGAAAATTGCGACCCGGCTGCGCTTGAGGATCTGTTGACCGAAGATTTCCGTATGTTCCACGATCTGGCGGGCCTGGCGGTGACTGGCCGCGCCAGCTTTATCGCCAGCCTCGAAGAGCAATGCGCCGCTCGCGATCCGGGGGGAGAGAACGAAGGCTATAGCAACCGTCGTCTGTCCGTTCCGGGTTCGCGTATCGTCCGCCCGCTGGGGGATTGGGGCGCGCTCGAAGAGGGTGCGCATATTTTCTTCGAATGGCGTGGCGCGAATCGCGGATGGGTGATGACCGGCGGCGCACGCTATATGCATGTATGGCGTTGGATGCCTGAAGAGAGACGGCTTCTTTTAACCGAAAGCCTGAGTTACGATCACGGCGCCGCTGCCGAATATCCGCCCGCAGGCATACAGATGCCCTGAAACTGCCGCCGTGTCTCTAAGGGCCGCGAATGCGTCTATCGCCTGCGCAATCGCCCCGACGCGGGGGGCTTTGCGGCGGCATGAAATACGTCGCTTGGAAAACCGCACACGCCTAGGGACTTGCCATCTGCGAAGACCACAGGCTTGCAAACCGTCATGCGCTTTCATTCGGGCCAGTTGCAGGTGTTAATAGACGCCGCGCGCTTTGTCGGAATCTGGCGAAGACCCGATCATTCCGCACATCTCCAGCATCTCGCCCAGCTCGATCCCGCCCCCGGGATCTACTGCGGCCGACCGAAAACCACAGTTTCTAAAACCCGCGTGATCGGTCCACTGATTGCCACAGTCTTGCAGTCTTGATCGGTTGCTCCCGCCCCCCATCTTGGGGGCATATAGCAGGAGAGTAAGTCTACCATGCGTACCGAAAGCCAAGTCGCCGCCATGCAATGCCCCGTCTGCCAGATCCCGCTCGCCATGAGCGATCGCAATGGGATCGAGATCGACTATTGTCCGCAGTGCCGCGGCGTGTGGCTGGACCGGGGCGAGCTCGACAAAATCATCGAACGCAGCGTGCCCCAGGCCGCACCGCAGCAGCAGCGCCCTGCGCCCAGCTATGCTCAGCACGGCGGTCACGGACATTCGGGTTATGGCCACGGATACGGCAAGCCTGGCAAACGTAAGAAGAGCTTCCTCGAAGAACTGTTCGACTGACTTGCAAGCGGGGGGAAGTGATGCAATTTTCTACGGCGGAGTCGCCCGTATTCAGGAGATCGTCGATGAAGCTTCGTGACACCGTCTTTACCCTTACGCTTGCTGCATCCTTTGCGCTCGCCGCCTGCGGGGGAGAGCCCGAAGAAACAACCTACGAGGCTGATGCAACCGATGTCGGAGGGGGCGAGCTGATCGTGACCGAAGAGGACCCGGCCGCAGTCCCTGTCGACACGCCCGACACGCCGATGACCAACGTGCCAGACGAGGAAGCCGCCGCCACCGACGAAACGCCCGGCGACGCGGAGCCGATCGCGGAATAGCGCTGCTCTGGCGTGCGCGCCCTTACCAGCCCCAGGCGGGCGGGGGCGCTTCCACCGGCTGGCTCGCATCGAACTCAACGCGGAACAGACGGGTGGGATCGTTGCGGCGGGTCAGCTGGTAAACGTAGCGCGCATGGCCCGCGCCTACCGGGTCGACCTCGACGCGCCAGACATTGGTGACCGACACGTCCAGCCCCTCGCGCTCGAACAGGGCGATCGAATAGGCGTCGACCGGGAAGTCCTGCA
>CAYPGL010000211.1:0-1398 GCA_964410035.1 uncultured Qipengyuania sp.
CTCGATCACATGTGGGCCAGCCCCGAACTCGCCCGGCAGGCCACCGGGCATTCAGTTCACGAATATGCCCGCGACTGGGAAAAGCCGTCCGACCACGTACCGCTGGTGACGGAGTTCAGCATCTGACTTCTCCGTCGCCTTCTCGCCGGGCGGCGCTGGCGGTGGATGCCTTGCGTCACGGCTGGCCGCTGGCGATCCAAGGTGCGCCGTTGTTGCAACCGGTCGAGACGGCTTTCTCGGAAATATCGGGGGAGGCGATGCTGATCTCCGCCACCCGCGCGGCCACGCTCAAGCTGGCCAACCAGCGCGAAGCTGCGGTTCCGCGTACGCCTGTCCTGCTTCGCGGAGCGGAACGCTTCGACCTTTCTGCCGCGCTGGCGGTCGCCGACCCGGCACTAGATTTGCAAAGCCCGCTCAAGGGGCCCTTCAAGGCCTTGCCGCTAGCGTGGGAGGAGCAGGCAAGGGCCGCGCTCGAACTGGCGCGTACTGCGGGTATCCTTCCAGCCTTTCTAGTCGACCCGGCGGGGGCGGCCGAGGCCGCAGCGCTGGAGGCAGGGGATCTCAAGGCTTTTGCCGATCCTGCGCGTCTGCACATCGCCTCGCGCGCCCGGCTGCCCGTGGCCGCGGCGGAGGACGCACATATCGTGGCTTTCCGCAGTCCGGACGATACGCGCGAACATGTCGCGCTGATCATCGGCGAACAACGCGTGGACAGGCCGCCGCTCGTCCGCCTGCACTCCGAATGCCTAACCGGAGATATCCTCGGCAGTCTCAAATGCGATTGCGGCCCGCAGCTTGATGCCGCGCTTCATGCGATGGCGCAGGCAGCGGGGAAGGGCGGCTGGGGCGTGTTGCTTTATATGCGGCAGGAAGGTCGCGGGATCGGCCTCGTCAACAAGCTGCGGGCCTACCGTTTGCAGGATCAGGGTTTCGACACGGTCGATGCCAACACGCGGCTGGGCCTGCCCGACGAAGCGCGCGATTTCCCGACGGCGGCCCGGATGCTCGGCCTGCTCGGCGTGAGGGATATCCGCCTGATGACGAACAATCCTGCGAAAGTGGCAGCGCTGGAGGCCGAAGGGGTGGAGGTGTCTGAGCGCGTGGCGCATTCGCTGCCCGACAATCCCCACAACACCCGCTACCTCGCCACCAAGCGCGACCGGGGGGGACACCTGCTTCCGTGAGCGCGCTGACCATCCGGCCTGAGACGTGGGCCGACTGCGCGCAGATCAGTGTCGTCACCGAGGCTGCCTTTGCGGACGTCGAATATAGTGACAGCAGCGAGTGAAAGTCGTCGAACGCCTGCGCGCCGATGGCGATTTAATCCTGTCGTTGGTCGCAGAGGACCGCGAGCGCATCGTCGGCCATGTGGCGGTTTCGCCGGTCCGCATATCGGAC
>CAYPGL010000211.1:1498-3754 GCA_964410035.1 uncultured Qipengyuania sp.
GATCAGCGTCCTGCCTTCCTGCCAGCGCGAAGGTGTCGGCCAGCGTCTGATGCAGCGCGCGATTGCCGATATGGGTGAGACGGGCGCGCGCGGAATCGTCTTGCTTGGCAGTCCAGACTATTATGGGCGGTTCGGCTTCCGGCAAGATCCGCAACTGGTCTATCCCGGTCCGCCGCCCGAATACTTCCAGCGGATGGTGCTCGAAGGTGAACCGCCCGTTGGCACAGTGACCTACGCTCCAGCGTTCGGCTGAAGCCGCGTGCCGATCGCCTGTCCCATGCGGACGGCGTCACCGGCCTTCAGCCCTGCGTCCCATTCCACCCTGCCTGGTTCGAACAGCAGAACCACGGTCGAACCAAGGATGAAGCGGCCCATTTCGTCACCTGCGCCGAACGCATGGGCGCCGGGTTCGAAACTTTCGCGCACCAGCCGGGGATGGTGGGTTTCCACCAGACCGCCCCATACCGTCTCTATGCCTGCCACGATCATGGCGCCGACCATCACGCTGGCAAACACGCCGTCCGGGCCGGTGAAGAGGCACGCGAGCCTTTCGTTGCGCGCGAAGAGACCGTCGACATTTTCTGCCGTCACCTGGTTTACGGAAAAGAGGTCGCCGGGCACATAGGCTGTCGATGCGAGCGAACCCGCGGCAGGCATGTGGACGCGGTGGTAATCGCGTGGGGAAAGATAGATGGTGGCGAAGGTGCCGCCATCAAAGCGCTTGGCCGCCCCGGCATCGCCCCCGAGGAGCTGGGTGGCGGTGAAATGCCGTCCCTTGGCCTGGAAGATCTTGTCTTCATCGATGCGCCCGATTTGGCTGACTGCGCCATCGGCGGGGCTGAGGATATGTGTCTGGCTGTCGGCCAGCGGACGCGCGCCGGGCTTGAGTTCGCGGGTGAAGAAATCGTTGAAGCTCTTGAACTCCTCAACCCGGCGGGCGGCCTCTCCCATATCGACATCATAAGCATCGATGAACCGGCGGATGAGGAGGTTCTTGAGCCAGACGGCCTCGCTGGAGGCGATCTTGCCGGCGCCGCGCGAGACGAGATGGTGCGGAAGCGCGTGCTGCAGCCAGATGAAGGGGGATGTCATGGAATGGAGCCTTAGCGGGGCCGCGGCTCAGCGCAACTGGCTGTCCTTGCTGCCGCGCCGATTGATGCCGGTCGGCCGCGAGGATGCATCGCGGCCCGACTGGCACGCGACACAGGTCCGCACGCCGGGCAGTGCGAGCCGCCGCTTCTCGGGGATTTCCTCGCCGCATTCGTCGCAATATTTCGCGCTTTCGCCCTTGGGCATACGCGCGCGGGCGGCGCTGACCGCGTCGCTCACCGTATCGTCGATCTGGTCCTGAACTGCGCCGTCACGCGCCCATCCGCCTGCCATTGCCAACTCCTTCGCCCGAATAACGGACAGGAGCCCGCTGTCGTTCCGTCAGAAGAACAGGGCGGCGAGGGAGATCAGGCCGATCGAAGCGGTCGCGACCGCGCCCACGATCCACTCGGGGATTCTCTGGGGGATTGGGTCAGTAGGCTTGGCCATGCTGCCCTGATGGAGGCAAAAGGTAAAGATCGGCAGAATTCGGATGCTGGCGAAACGGTCCTAACCGACATGATGAGCGATGCCGTAACTACGCTCAGCCCTCGGCAGGAGGACGGCCCCTGCGCGGCGGCGGGGAAGGTTTCACCTCGGCTCCGCGCGCCTTCAGCGCCTCGCGCAGCAGCATTTCGATCTGCGCATTGGCGCTGCGCAGTTCGTCTGCCGCCAGGCGCTCGACCGCGGCGTGAACCGCCGGGTCGAGACGCAGGGCAAAGGCTTTCTTGTTGGACATGGACCCGGGTTCTTCGCCGTCAGTAGATCGAACCGGCGTTGACCACCGGATGCACGTCTCTTTCGCCGCACAGGACGACCATCAGGTTGGAAACCATCGCGGCGCGGCGTTCGTCGTCCATCTCTACGATGCCGTCCTGGCTCAGCTTGGTCAGGGCGTCCTCGACCATGCCGACCGCGCCGAGCACGATCTTGGCGCGCGCGGCGATGATCGCATCGGCCTGCTGGCGCTTGAGCATGGCGCTGGCGATCTCGCTGGCATAGGCGAGGTGGGTGAGGCCCGCCTCGTCGACCACGATGCCTGCGACCTTGAGCCGGTCGTTGAGTTCCTCGAGCAGCTCGCGGTTGACCACGTCGCCGCCGCTGCGCAGCGTGACTTCCTCGCCTTCGAAATCGTCATAGGGATGGCGCGAACCGACCGTGCGCAGA
>CAYPGL010000212.1:0-3739 GCA_964410035.1 uncultured Qipengyuania sp.
GACCAGCGGGACATCGACCATTCGATGATCGCTCTCGACGATACGCACAACAAGGGACGACTGGGCGCCAACGGCATCCTCGGCGTCAGCATGGCAACCGCCAAGGCAGCGGCCAACGCGCGCGGCCTTCCGCTCTACAGCTATATCGGCGGTGTTTCAGCACATGTCCTGCCCGTGCCGATGATGAACATCATCAATGGCGGCGAACATGCCGACAACCCGATTGACATCCAGGAATTCATGGTCATGCCGGTCGGTGCGGACAGCCTCGCCGAAGCGGTTCGATGGGGTGCCGAAATCTTCCACACACTCAAGAAGAAGCTGGGCGAGAAGGGGCTGGCAACCTCGGTAGGTGACGAGGGCGGCTTCGCGCCAAACCTTGCCAGCACGCGTGATGCGCTAGATTTCATCATGGGTTCGGTCGAGCAGGCGGGGTTCAAACCGGGCGTCGACGTCGTATTGGCTCTGGACTGTGCCTCCACCGAATTCTTCAGGGAAGGGAAATACGAGATATCCGGAGAGAACCTCTCGCTGGACGGACATGAAATGGCCGAATATCTCGACAAGCTGTGCCGCGACTATCCGATCCGTTCCATTGAGGACGGCATGGCCGAAGACGATTTCGAAGGCTGGAAGGCACTGACCGACCGCATCGGCAAGGCTATCCAGCTCGTCGGCGACGACCTCTTCGTCACCAATCCGCAGCGCTTGCGCGAAGGCATCGACCAAGGCCTCGCCAATTCGCTGCTGGTGAAAGTCAACCAGATCGGCACGCTCAGCGAAACGCTTGACGCCGTCACCATTGCCAACCGGGCTGGGTATACCGCCGTTATGTCGCACCGCTCGGGCGAAACAGAGGATGCGACAATTGCAGATCTGGCGGTTGCCACCAACTGCGGCCAGATCAAGACAGGCAGTCTCGCGCGGTCGGATCGGCTCGCGAAATACAACCAGCTCATCCGGATTGAGGAAGAACTGGGTGACAGTGCGATCTATGCCGGCCGAGATTGCCTCGGCAAGATCATCTGCTGATCCTTAGTCGTTCGCCTGGTTCTTGGGGTGAAACCAGTATTGGTAGACCCCCCAGGCATTGATCAGCAGGAGGACGCCGTTCATCGCGGCAAGCGGAATAGCGTTCTCAGTCAGGCCGATGTATATCCAGAGCGCCGAGACGATACAGAACAGGATGAAGCCCCACGCGGTCGCCCGCCGCCCAAGATCGAAGGCGATCATCGATGCTGCTGCGACCGTGCCGATCGAAGTAATCCATTCCAGCGGGCCGTTCATGATTTCCTTTCTCGCATAGGGTCGAGGACGGACGCGCACCGATTGTGTTCCAGAATCGCTTTTATTCAGGTCTCTATTCGATCTAGTCTGCGAACCGGCTCCGCAATTCGAGCAGGGTGAGAGCGGCCTTCGCTGCCTCTCCGCCCTTGTCCTTTTGTATCGGATCAGCGCGAACAATAGCCTGATCTTCGTTTTCGACAGTGAGGATGCCGTTGCCGATCGCAATACCGTCCATCGTTAGGGCCATGATGCCGCGTGCGCTTTCCCCAGCAACGATCTCGAAGTGGTAGGTTTCACCGCGGATCACCACGCCGATGGCGACGAAGCCGTCATAGCGACCGCTGTCCGCAGCAAGCGAGATCGCGCCGGGGATTTCCAGCGCGCCCGGGACCGTCAGAACCTCTACCGAGTGTCCCTCGGCTTCCAGCGTGGACTTCGCACCCGCTATCAGCTGGTCGTTGAGACGGTCGTAGAAACGGGCTTCGACAATCAGGAAATTGGCCAAGAGCTTACTCCGGTATGGGCATGTGATCGACGATGTTCAGGCCATAGCCTTCGATCGCGACGACATTGGGCTGGGAATTGCTGAGCAGGATCATGTCTTCTACGCCCAGATCGGCAAGAATCTGCGAACCGATTCCGACGTTGCGTTCGGATTCGCTCTGGCCATAACCGGACGCCGGGCGACCGGTGATGATCACGATGACGCCCGAGCCATGTTCGCCCATCGCCTGCATGGCGCGCTGCAGCGTACGTTTGCGAGGAGAAGGTTTGCCCAAAACGTCATCGAAGATCGAGATCGGATGCACTCGGGTGAGGGTGGGCTGTCCATCCCGTACCTCGCCCTTTTGCAGGACATAGCTTTCGCTGCCGTCGATCTTGTTGCGGTAGGTCAGCATTCTCCAGCTTCCCCCGTAGTCGGAATCGAAACTGTCCTCCGCGATTCGTTCCACGAGATGATCGTAGCGCATGCGGTACTCGATCAGGTCGCGGATTGTCCCGATCTTCAGATCATGCTTGCGCGCGAAGGCGACGAGATCGTCGAGCCGGGCCATCGTCCCGTCATCCTTCATGATCTCGCAGATCACGCCCGATGGATTGAGCCCCGCAAGACGCGAAATATCGACCGCAGCTTCGGTATGGCCCGCGCGGACCAGAACGCCTCCGTCGCGTGCGGTAAGCGGGAAGACGTGCCCCGGAGTGACGATATCTTCTGGACCCTTGGTGGGATCGATGGCGACCGACACTGTTCGCGAACGATCCGCGGCGCTTATACCGGTCGACACGCCCGTCTTCGCCTCGATCGAAGTGGTGAAGGCGGTCTGCATGCTCTCGCGGTTGTCGCGGCTCATGGGCTGCAGGCCCAGAGCCTTCACACGCTTGCTGTCCAGCGACAGGCAAATCAAACCTCGGCCATAGGTGGCCATGAAATTAATGGCATTGGGCGTCGCCATCTGGGCAGGAATGATGAGATCGCCCTCGTTCTCCCTGTCCTCGTCGTCGACGAGGATATACATCCGTCCGTTGCGCGCCTCGCCGATAATCTCCTCGGCACCGACTATGACCGGCGTTTCGTCATTGGCCTCAAGAAATGCAGCCAGCTTGTTGAGAGTATCAGTGGTGGGGTTCCAGCCATCTTCCGTGCAGTCGCGCAGCGTATTGGCGTGGAGGCCTGCCGCACGGGCAAGGCCGGCGCGGGTCATCAACCCACTGTCGACAAGCGTGCGAACCTTTTCGATCGTATCCATGACCTAGCATGTATCACATCAAAATGTGAATACAACTGCGAGGTCACATTTGGATGCATTCTTGGGGTAAGCATTCGTTTGCTCTTGCGTGCAGTTTATGGCCGCGGGCCGGACAGTTAACGTTTGCTTGCCTCGCCTCAGCAGCTTGCTGCTTTCGCGCTTGCGTCGGAAGCCGCTAGGCCTGAGCCTGAGCCTGAGCCTGAGCCTGAAACTTGCCTGCAGATATCTGGCGTTGCTTCCCCCGTGCCTGAGCCTGACGTTGGGCAGCCTGTTGACGTTCTTGGGTACGAGCCCGCTGTTGCTTCGCTTTGGTCTGATTCTGCCGCTGGGCGGCGGCTCTCTCTTGCTGCGGCTTCACCCCGCGTCTGTGCCTGACCATCAGATTCGACGTAGCTATCCTTCTGATAGTCCCAGCTAGCCGTGGTCGGCGCGAGGTCGCAAGTCCTTCAAGGTTACCCATACGAAAGGCTCTGTTGAAGATGCTGTTCGTCGCAAGACTCCTTGGACGGATTTCGTCCCCTTGCGGCAAACCGGACAAAGGCCTCTGAACGATATGTGGCTGTTCATTCATGTAGGAGGCTAATTTGCTGAACGGGAGGGGCGGAGCCGTCCTCCGCTCGTTGTATGTGGGAGGTGGTGGACGCACTAGGGCTCGAACCTAGGACCCGCTGATTAAGAGTCAGCTGCTCTACCAACTGAGCTAT
>CAYPGL010000213.1:0-3712 GCA_964410035.1 uncultured Qipengyuania sp.
CACCGGCATCCAGCAAGGCCTGTTCGATTGTAAGACTGATGACCGCATCATCTTCAACTATCAGGATATGGTCGGGAAGTTTGGAAGATGACTTGGGCTTTTTCACGCGGTCCCTAATCCATTCGGGTTCGGCCCCGGTTGTCGAGGCGCAGTATTCAGGAAACTGCAGCGCAGGGCGTGGAGTTCCCAGCGTTGCCATTACCCCATTGGGCCGTGGTAACCCGGCAACACGCGCTAGGATGTATGGATCGCTTTTTCGTAGATAACATATTCCCGATTCACTGTGCTCCCGATCGTGTCGGCGATGGCTATCATCCCCTTGTTGTCATCGAGAATCCAACCGATTTCGCTGCGTTTGCTGCCGTAATCGGACAACGCATTGCGCCGGATGTGCTCAATCATCATGAAAGCCAGCTGGCTGGCGATCCGCGAATTCTGGAATTCCTTCAGAACGCCCATCAGGGGAACGCGCAATCCAGCTCCCATCGGTTTGCGTAGCCAGCGCAGAAGGTGGAACCATCCGAAGGGAAACAGCTTGCCATCGACCTTCTTCAACACCTCGTTGATATCGGGAAGGACCATCATGAAGGCGACTGGCCTGCCATCGAGTTCGGCAATCATGTTCAGGCGAGGTTTGATGATCGGCTTCATCTTCTTGGCCGCGTGATCGATTTCAGCTTCTGTAAACGGGACGAACCCCCAATTGTCGGACCATGCATCGTTGAGGATGTGGAGCACTACACGAATTTCTTCCTTCCAGCGCTTCATGTCGATCGGTCTGATACAGATACGCTCGTTCCGTTCGCCCGAGGTGACGATCCGCTGCACGATCTTTGGGAAATCCGAAGTAATAACGAGGTCATAGGTCAGCAGCCGCTTGGCTACGGTGAAACCTTCGCTTTCGATCCAGCCGGCGTAATGCGCGGGGTGGTGGCCCATCATGATCATCGGTGGATGGTCCTGCCCCTTCACAAGTAGGCCAGGCTCTTCCCAGATCGAAAGGGATATGGGTCCTATCATGCGGGTCATGCCCTTCTTCCGCAGCCATTCTTTAGCGCGGGAGAGTAGGGCGCGGCTCACGTTCTCGTCTTCCGCGTCGAAATAGCCGAACATTCCCGTGCCCGGTCCCATGCCTTGCTCGGCCGGCAGTTCGAGCGCGAGATGGTCGATATGGGCAGCGATCCGGCCGACTGGTTTGCGATCCCGATAGGCAATGAACAGCTGGACGGTCGCGTGCCCGAAAAACGGGTTCTTGTCCGGATCGACGAGCTCAAGCTGTTCGGAATGCAATTGGGGGATCGAATGGGCCTCCCGCGCGGCGAACTCGCGCCCGAGATCGACAAAGGCTGCACGGCCCTGCTTGCCTTCGACCGGTTCGATATCGATATTTGCGTCAGACACCTGTATTCCTTCATTCAGCCGCTGTTAGCCCTGTGTTGGGCAGTTGATCTTTGTCAAGGAACCGAGCGGACACGATCACTATGATCGACAGCCAACACTGTATTTTCTCGCGCATTTCGCTTAAGGGCACAGCCAGGAAAATTGACCATGAATGCCGAACAGACCATCATTGCAGCCAGTAACGCGACCGCGCCGCGCGAGCGTGGCTGGCATTCGCAGATTGCTGACGACAAGGCGATGCTACGCGCAGCCCGCGACCTGACCAAGGATATCGCCGCAGCGCGTGGAGCTATCTATTGGCCCGACATGATCGGATCCGCGTTGGTCGGCTATGGTACTCTCGCCGCTGCAATCCTGATCGAGAATACGACGCTGGCGGTAGTGCTGGGCATTGTTTCGGCGCTGACGCTGTACCGCGCGCTTCTGTTTATTCACGAGATTTCACACCTTCACCGAGACGCGCTGCCGGGTTTCCGTACGGGGTGGAATCTGTTGGTGGGTATCCCGATGCTGACGCCTTCCTTCATGTATGAAGGCGTGCACACGTTGCATCACAAACGTACCCAATACGGAACGCCGGAAGATCCGGAGTACCTGCCGCTGGCGCTGATGAAGCCGTGGAGCCTGCCGCTCTTCGTACTGATCGCCTTGCTTGCCCCAGTCGCGCTGCTGCTGCGCTTTGCCGTGCTGGTCCCGCTGGGCGCGGTCATTCCGCCGATCCGCCAGATAACGTGGCAGCGCTTCTCAGCGCTCGCTATCAATCCCGAATTTCGCCGACGTCCGCCAGAGGGCAACCTGAAGCGCCGCGTATTCTGGCAGGAAGCCGGAGGGTTCGTCTGGTCGTGGCTTCTAATCGGCAGCGTATTTGCCTTCGGTTGGCGCCCGCTGCTCATCGCGCTCGCGGTCGTGTCGGTCACTGCCGTCCTCAACCAGCTACGCACGCTGGTCGCCCATTTGTGGGAAAACGAAGGCGAGGCGATGACCGTGACCGCGCAATTCCTCGACAGCGTCAACGTGCCGCCTCCCGGCCTGATCGCCGAGATCTGGGCACCGGTGGGCCTGCGCTATCACGCGCTGCACCACCTCATGCCATCGATGCCCTATCATTCTCTGCCCGAGGCGCACCGCCGCCTCGCAGAGGAACTGGGCGAAACGTCGACCTATTACGGGGCGAACCATGCCGGGATGGGCGTACTCGTCGCCCGCATCGCGCGTAGTACCATCGGCCGGACGCGCTAGATACGAAAAAGGGCCGCTCCCCTCGGTGACTGGGAGCGGCCCTTTCCAAACACGGGTCATGCGACCGCGCGACTCTAATCAGATCAGTTGGCGTCAACTTCCGCCTGTACGCCGTCTTCGCTGATCGTCGCGTCGACATCGGCGCCATCGATGCTCACGCTCGAACCTTCTTCACCCTCAACGGGGGCAGGTTCGGTCAGGACAGTAGTTTCAGCAGGAACAGGCTCGGTCACCACTGTAGTGGTGTCAGTGCCGTCAGTGCCTTCGTCGGCCGGCGCATTAGCTTCGGCGCACGCGCCGAGGGCGGTCGCAGCAGCGAGAACGGGAAGAGTGAACTTCTTCATGCCAAATCTCCTTTGTGGCAGTATTGTGGCGTCAATGCGTTTCAATTGCGGCGGTTCCCGAAAAGGGATCATCCGAGAAACTTGATCATCGCGCATCTCCGCTCTCGCGGCATTCCTGCAGCGACTGCCGCTTCGAGCGACCGTGATAGATGGGGGCGGTCTTCGAGGTTCTCTATCTGGATAAACCCATGACGTGCATAGAACGGTCCGTGCCAGGGGATGTCGCGATAGGTATCGAGCGTTATCGCGCTCAAGCCGCAATTGCGCGCATCGATGGCGAGCGCGCGGAGCAAAGTTGCGCCGATGCCTAGCCCCTGATGCTTCCGGGCGACGCTGAGTTCGTGAAGGTGAAGCTCGCGCCCGATCCTGCGCGCAGCGGCAAAGCCCACCACCTCCTCCTCGATGGTGGCAGCCAGGCAATTGCCCCGAGCGATCACGGCGCGATAATGTTCTGAGCTCTGCGACGCCGGTATGGGAATTCCCTCCAGCGAGGGCTCCTCAAGGAGGAGTGTGGCTGCATCCTCTTCGACCCGATGAAACGCATGGGCATCGACTGGCCGCGCAAGTCTGATCGAGAATTCGTTCATTCTTCCGTGCGGATGAGTACGGTCTCGCCGATCAGGGCGAATAGGAAGAAGGGTGCCCAAGCCGCCAGCAGGGGCGGGTAGCCTCCGAAATTACCCATGGCGAGCGCAGCATTGTCGACCACGAAATAGGCGAAGCCCAGC
>CAYPGL010000214.1:0-3700 GCA_964410035.1 uncultured Qipengyuania sp.
TGTGTTCGCGGCAAAGGCTGGCGGAAAGCGGTTCGGAGACAAGTGCGCACCGGAGTTTCGGATTGCGATTTACGCTCATCGAGATGCCGATGCCGCTGCCGCACAGTCCGATGCCGCGCTCTGCCGTGCCGTCTGCCACGACCTCTGCCAGCTTGTAACCGAAGTCGGGATAATCGACGCTGTTGGTGGTCTCGGGCCCGAGGTCGGCGACTTCGTGACCCATCTCGATAAGCCAGTCACGCAGAAGTGCTTTGAGCTCGATGGCGGCATGGTCGGATGCAAGGGCGATGCGCATGTGCAGCCCCATAGGTGCTGGCGGCGATTCTCTCCACCCCGTTCGCAACCCTCTTGCACACGAATATCCCGACAAGGGCGGAAAGCCGTCAATTTCCTTAATAATTTGCGACTAAGGACCTGGGTATGACGTTGCTCGCTACATCCATGCTCGTGCCCGCTGCGACCTCAGGACTCCCGGCCGAACCGCTCCAGAATGGATCGATCGACAGGATTCTCCACGCTGTTCGCGTCCATCTCGGCACCGAGATTGCGTTCGTTTCGCGATACGTCGAGAATAACGAGAAGGAATTGACGCACGTCGATTCTGATCTCGATTTGCCGATGGGGCCGGGCTTCCGCGATTCGCGCGAGAACAGTTATTGCTGGCACATCGCCGAGGGGCGGCTTCCAGAATTGATCCAGGATCCGGCGGACTATCCCTTTACCAGCACCATGGCGATCACCGAATTCCTGCCAGTTGGCTGCCATCTCAATACACCGCTACGCCTGTCCGACGGCACACTCTACGGAAGCTTCTGCTGCCTGAGCCGCAATCCCGACCGGTCCATGACCCAGCGAGATGTCGGTGTTCTGCGAGCCTTTGCCGCCCTGGCGGTCGAGCAGATCGAAGGACAGCTCGAAAAAGACCACCGCGTGAACAAGCTCAATGCGCGGATCAGCAAGCTGATTGAAAACAGCGGCATGCGGATCGTCCAGCAACCGATCCACTCGATCAGGACAGGGAAGCCGGTAGGGGTCGAATGCCTCGCGCGCTTCCCCGATGCAATGATGCGCGGACCGGACAAGTGGTTCGACGAGGCTGCCGAAATCGGCCGCGGAGTGGAACTGGAACTGCTCGCAGTGCAGTGCGCGCTTGCCAGCATCGATCTGATACCTTCCGATTTCTACGTTTCGGTGAATGCGTCGCCCGAAGCGATAATGTCTGGCGCGATCGAGGACCTTCTGGAAACTGTAGGTTCGAGAAACCTTGTCGTCGAAGTGACCGAGCACCAGCAGGTCGGCGATTTCGGGGCATTGCGTAAAGCACTCGAGCCAATCTCACGCTATGCTCGCATTGCTATCGACGATGTCGGCTCGGGCTATGCCGGTCTGCGGCATCTGGTCGATCTTTCACCCGATTTGCTTAAGCTGGACATGAGCCTGACACGTGACATTCATGAGGACGTGGCCCGCCGCGCACTTGTTGGCGCGATGGTGCGTTTTGCCGAAGCTATTGGATCGAAGCTTATCGCCGAAGGGATCGAGTACGTTGCCGAAGCAAACGTCCTGCAGGATCTGGGCGTTGAATACGGGCAGGGATATCTTTACGCGAAGCCTATGCCGATCCCCGAAGCTGTTCGGTACCTCAAGGAAAACTGACATTGGTTCCGATCTGAGTCAGGCCGAATTGGAAGCCTCGGCAGCGGCCTGGACAATCTGGGCCAGTGAGTAGGGCTTAGTTAGCGTGGGGACCCTGGCGAAGTCTTCCGGATGTTCGGCATCGCCATAGCCCGTGGCGAAGGCAAACGGGATACCCCGTTCTTTCAGCTGATGGGCGAGGGGGTAACTCTTCTCTCCATGCAGGTTCACATCGAGGATTGCGAAATCGTATTCCTCCTGACAGAGGGTCTCCATTGCATCGCTTAGCGAACTGGCGACGACTACAGTCGAGCCCTGGTCGATCAACATGTCTTCCAGAGCGAAAGCAATGATCGGTTCGTCCTCCAGTACGAGCACATGCTTGCTAGCCAGCGTCATATTTTTCCCTCGATGCGGCAATGAAGACCGGAACGACGATAGTCGATCTGGGTGCAGCTACGCGGATTTCCGAATCCGCGCTTAATCAATCGGGTGCCGAACCCGTCCTTGCTCGGTTCGTGGACGACCGGTCCGCCGCGCTCTTCCCAATCGATAATCAAGGACGTGTCCTTTCCCGCATCTTCGGTAGACCAGCTTATATTAATGGTCCCTTCTTCGTTCGAAAGCGCACCGTATTTGAGGGCATTGGTACTTAGTTCGTGGACCACCATGGAAAGGGCCACGGCGGCCTGCGGGTCAAGCACAACGGAAGGACCATCGAGCGAATAACGTGCGAAATCCAATCCTGCGGTCGCTTCGAGCGAACCTTCGACAATCGTTCTCAAATCAGCAGATTCCCAGCTTCGTTCGGTGAGAAGATTATGCGCGCTCGCCAGAGCGGAAATTCGGTCCGTGAAGACTTCGAGGCCGCGTGCGCCGTCGTCGTTGCGGAAAGATTGCTGCGCAAGGCCCTGAACTACCGCAAGGGTATTCTTTACCCGGTGGTTAAGTTCATTGATGAGAATGCGCTGGTGCTCTTCAAAGGCGACCTCTTCGGTCACGTCGTGTCCCTGGACCAAGACCCCATGAAAACCTTCGGCTCCATGAATAGGTTGGTAAATGAATTCGAGGAAGCGTGCTTCCAATTCGTCACTGTCCCGAGTCTTGAGCAGTACCCTCTCTTTTTTGCCGAAATAGGGCCTGTCCTCTTCAAGAACTTTGTCGAGCAGGGTTACGAAGCCTTGGTCGATAATTTCGGGCAGTGCCTCTGCCACAGTCTTACCCACGAGTTCGCGTTGGCCGACCAGTTGGCGGTATGCGGCGTTCGCCATGATGAATCTGTGGCTCCGACCGCTAACCACGGCCACGAAGCCCGGTGCTTGTTCAAGCAGCGCCCGGAAGCGCTCGAGCTGCTTCGTCGCACCCTGATATCGCTGCTCCACGGCCTCGGCGCGCCGCGCCACTCCGGCAGCGTCCCTTTCGAAGCCGGACTCTTCCATCCCGGTGATCTGGACAGTGTGCTGGAGGATGTATTCGACGGCACCTTCACCATCGAGGAAAGGCACGTGGGTCGCGCTCCACACATGCGTGTCGTAACCACCTTCGGCATTCGGTATCTGATAGGGGATATGGGCGATCTCGTCCGGTTCGCCTGTAGCAAGAACTCTCTCGAACGAGGATTTCAATTGTCGATGGCTTTCACCTTCGCTGGGGAAAGCCTCGAACATTCCCTTACCTTCGATCTCGCCCAGCTTCCTGCCTGTTACCGCCAGATAGGCATTATTGGCCCACAGTATGGTCAGCGATGGATCGAGGATGACATAGGGGTTGGGCGAGTGCGCGAGCACTCTCTGGAAATTGATAATCATGCCCGGCACCCACTTGGCGAATCTTCACGACCTGCCACACAGCCTTCTGTAATTTTGCCCACCCACATGCAGTGAGGAAAGCGCGGGAATGCATAGCGTTCCTGCCTTTCGACAAGTGCCAGTCCGTGTGACACTTCTGTCACAAACCGCGCTGGTGAATCAAACCTCTTATTGGTCGAGGAACGAGCGCATTTTGCGGCTGCGGCTGGGATGCTTGAGCTTGCGCAGCGCCTTGGCTTCGATCTGACGGATGCGTT
>CAYPGL010000215.1:0-3664 GCA_964410035.1 uncultured Qipengyuania sp.
AGGACGCGCGACGGTGGTGCTCGATGTCGCAGGCCTCTCCGACGAAGAGCGCGCCGATCTGGAACACTTAATCCACGAGAAGCTCGAAGCGCGCGAAGATGTCGGCGACGTACGGATTGTCATGACAGCCGAACGCAAGGGCCCAATGATAATTGCCATCGGCTCGGGCAAGGGCGGCGTAGGCAAGTCGACGCTGACCGCCAATCTCGCGATTGCACTTGCGCGCGGCGGAATAAAAGTCGGGCTGGTAGATGCCGATATATATGGACCCTCCCAGCCCGTAATTTTCGGTAGCCAGGGGCAGAAGCCCGACGCCCGCGATAACAAGCCTGTTCCGATCGAAAGCAAGTACGGCGTGCCGCATCTATCGATGGGACACCTCGTGGCGCCGGGTAAGGCGCTGGCTTGGCGCGGTCCCATGGCAGGGAGCGCACTCGGCCAGTTGATCGAGGCGCACTGGAGCAAGGACACCGAGGTCTTGCTGGTGGATTTGCCGCCGGGAACTGGCGATGTGCAGCTCACCATGATCCAGAAGTTCAAGCCGGCCGGGGCAATACTTGTTTCGACACCGCAGGACCTGGCGCTGATCGATGCCGCTCGCGCCGGGCAGTTGTTCGATACCGCAGGCGTGACTGTTATCGGGCTGGTCGAAAACATGTCGGGTTATGCCTGCCCTCATTGCGGTGAAGTGTCCGATCCTTTTGGCGCGGGCGGTGTGGAAGCGGCGGCTGGGAAGCTCGACCTGCCGTTCCTCGGACGTATCCCGCTCGATATCGCGATCAGGCAAGGTAGCGATGCCGGCGATCCCCCGGCCGCGGGCGATAGCTCCATGGCCGAACCCTTCTTCCGGATTGCCGAAAGATTGCAGGCATGGATCTTCGCGAAAAACTGAATGGTCTTCAGGTTTCTCGTCGCAAGCTGCTGGCCGGTGCAGCGGCGGGTGGGGGGCTGCTCGTTGCATGGGTGCTCTGGCCACGCAGCTATGCGAGCCCATTGACCGCTCGCGAAGACGAGACCGAGTTCGGCGGCTGGCTTGTTATCGGACGCGACGGAGTAGTGACGGTAGCTGTTCCGCAGCTCGAAATGGGGCAGGGCGTGGGCACTGTTCTGGCGCAGGTCGCTGCGACCGAACTCGGCGCGGATTGGCGTCAAGTGGGAATCGAGCCGGTCCCGCCTGCCGGCTTTTTCGCCAATCTCCCGCTCGCCGCCGAATGGGCGCCGTTGTGGGAGGGTTTCCTGTCTGCCGGGGATGATCCGCAGGATGGAGCGGTGAAAAGGTTCGCACGGTCGACCGATTTCACATTGACCGCCGCAGGCACCAGTCTGGCAGCGTACGAATTGCCGCTGAGAGAGGCCGCAGCTAGCGCACGCGAGATGCTGACCCGGGTTGCGGCCGACCGCTGGGAAATCGAACCGGAAGAATGCGAAGTAGTTGAAGGCTTCGTAATTCACGGATCCGACCGCCTGCCTTTCGGCGATCTGGTGGGGGAGGCGGCAGCTTATGATCCACTCGATCCGCCGCCGCTCCGCCCGATGCCCTCGTTCGAGGAGCCGATACCCGGCGAAGGAGGTGCGCAAACGCTCTTTACGCGGCTCGACTTGCCGTCGAAAGTGGATGGCAGCCATCTGTTCGCCGGGGACATTCGCCTCCCGGGCTTGGTCTACGCTTCGATCCGTCACGGGCCGCATGGACTGCCGGAACTATTGCGGTTCGACGAGGACGCGGCTGCCGGGACGCAAGGACTGGTCGAAGTGGTGCGATCGAAGCGCTGGTTGGCAGCTGTCGCCAAAAGCTGGTGGATCGCGGACCAGGCCCTGGCGAAAATGCGCCCGCAGTTCACCGGACCCGGCGCGCTCGCGCAGGTGGTGATCGACAGCGAAATGGAAAGAGCGGTCGAGGCGTCGGATGAACTTGCTCAGCGCATCGAAACGATCGGAGAGCCCGATGGTCTGCTCGCGGATGCGCAGTTCACGCGGCGCTATGATGTGGCAGCGGCCGCGCATGCCCCACTTGAAACCGCGTCGGCGACTGCGCGATTATCCGATGGCCGGCTTGAGCTTTGGATAGCCACCCAGGCTCCAGCAGCCGCACGGGATGCAGCAGCGAAAGCCATTGGAATCTCTCCGGCAGACGTAATCCTTTATCCGATGTCGGCGGGGGGGAGCTTCGATGCTCGGCTTGAAAAGCAACATGCGATAGAGGTGGCACAAATTGCTGCAAAGGTCGGCAGGCCCGTCCATTTGACCTGGTCCCGGGCGCAGGATTTTCAAGCAGTGCCGCCTCGCGCTCCAGTCTCGGCAGAGATCGCCGCGGCACTTGGCGCGCAGGGGCAGCCCGTCGCCTGGAGCGCCCGCATCACGTCTCCCGCCTGGATGCGTCAAACCGGCCATAGGCTGTTCGACAATTACTTGGTCGAAGCAGCGCAGCGCGAAAGTACGAGCGAGGCAGACAGCTTTGTTGTGGAGGGTGCTGTTCCACCTTACCGCATCGGACATGTTGCCGTGGAGCATGTGCCTGCTAGTATCGGTCTGCCGGTCGGCCGGATGCGCGGTGGTGCGCCAGCCTACACCTTCTTCTTCACCGAGTGTTTTGTCGACGAACTCGCGAGGAATGCAGCGCGCGACCCCTTTCTCTACCGGATGGCCATGCTGGGCGGAGCTCCGCGTATGGCCGAGGTCCTGAGACGCGCGACGCGTCTTGGGGACTGGGATGGGGGACGGGAAGGGTCAGGCGAAGGCCTTGCCATGGCTCAGATGGGCCGGGAAACTGAGCGGGTCGGTCACATCGCCTGCGTCGCCCACGTTCGGCGCGGCGAGGGCGGCATTGCTGTGCGACAGCTGAGTGCGGTGGTTGATATCGGACGTATCGTAAACGTCGATATCGCGCGGCAGCAGATCGAGGGAGGTCTCCTTTACGGCATGGGCCTGGCTTTGGGCGCGCCGCTGAGTTTTGACAGTGGACATCCCGTGCCGCGGACATTCAGCGGTATGAAACTGCCATCTCTCGCGCAGACGCCAGACCTGTTGATCGACTTCGTGGCCAGCGATGCCGAGCCCTTCGATCCGGGGGAACTAGGTGTTGCCGTTGCCGCACCAGCCATAGCCAATGCGCTCTTTGCCTTGACGGGAGAGCGATCTTACCGTCTGCCGCTGGCCCCATGACCTTGCAGCCCCAGAGCCTTCCCCCAGACCATCTCCCCGTGCAATCGGGGCGGGTGGGTCTGCTGATCGTCAATCTCGGCACACCCGATGCTCCAAAAACCGGTCCCGTGAGGCGCTATCTTGCAGAGTTTCTTTCGGATCGCCGCGTGGTAGAGATCCCGCCGATCGCCTGGCAGCCGATCCTTCGTGGGATCATCCTCAACACCCGGCCCAAGAAGAGCGCGCACGCCTATTCGCAGGTCTGGACCGAAGAGGGTTCGCCTCTCGCGGTCATCACCCGCAAACAGGCGGAGGCGATGCAAAAGGCATTCGGCGAAGGCGTGAGGGTCGATTGGGCGATGCGCTATGGCACGCCGTCGATCCCGGACCGTTTGCAGGCGCTGATGGATGCAGGGTGCGAGCGCATCCTGCTCGCCCCGCTCTACCCACAATATTCAGCCGCGACGACGGCGACGGTTGTGGACAAAGCTGCGGACAAGCTGCGGACAATGCGTTGGCAACC
>CAYPGL010000216.1:0-3648 GCA_964410035.1 uncultured Qipengyuania sp.
TTGCCAAATACGGCGAAGACCTAGGCACCGTATTGGCCGGGATCGACATGTGGATGCGCACGCTCAAGATCGGCCTGCCGATCACGATGAAGCATCACCGTGACCACGAGATGCTCGAACGCGCGGACCTCTATGCGCCGGTGAAATATCCCAAGCCCGACGGCACGCTGAGCTTCGATCGGCTGACCAATGTAAGCTTCAGCTACACCAATCATGCCGAAGACCAGCCGGTCCACCTCAAAGTCTGCGACCGCGAGTTGCAGCGTGAAAGCGAACTGGAAGTCTTCGCCGGTCCCTCCGCCCGTTATTGTCCGGCAGGGGTGTATGAGTGGATCTTGGAAGATGGCGAGGAACCGAAGTTCCAGATCAATTCGCAGAACTGCGTCCACTGTAAGACCTGCGACATCAAGGATCCCAACCAGAATATTGAATGGACCACGCCGGAAGGCGGCGGCGGACCGAATTATCCGAATATGTGATCGCTAGGTGGCCATCACAGAAATCGCATACGCCAAAATCAACGTCGCGCTGCATGTCCGCAAGCGGCGCGAGGATGGCTATCACGAACTCGAGACGCTGTTCGCCTTTGTTGATGGGGGCGATGTTCTGCGTGCTTCACCTGCTGCCCACGACCGGCTGACAGTGGTCGGCGAATTTTCCGGTGTCTTGAGCGATCCGTTCGACAACATTGTGATGCAGGCGCTGGGGAAACTTCCGCGGCCCGGGGCGCTGGACATCATGCTCAAGAAGAACCTGCCGGTCGCGGCAGGGTTGGGGGGCGGTTCGGCAGATGCGGGCGCCATATTCAGGATAGTCGAACAGGCGCATGGCCTGCCCGAGGATTGGCCGGCGCGCGCGTCCGGACTGGGGGCGGACGTACCCGCCTGTGTAGAGAGCCGTACATGCATCGGGCGGGGCACAGGTACAGAACTCGAGATTCTGGACGGCAGTCTCGCAGACACGCCCGTTCTGCTGGTCAATCCGCGTATACCTCTGGAGACCGGGCCGGTTTTCATGGCCTGGGACTGTAAGGATCGAGGTCCGCTTCCTTTGGGCGATGCCCGGCACATCGCGCTGGGGGGTCGCAACGATCTCCAGGCGCCTGCGATTTCCGCCTGCCCCCAAATTGCGGACGTCCTTGACGCATTGCGCGGAACCGAGCCGTTTGTCGCCCGTATGTCCGGTTCAGGTGCGACGTGTTTCGCCCTCTACGAAAGCAATCTTGCGCGTGACCTTGCAGCCGAACGCATAGCCTCCGGCCATCCGGAATGGTGGCACTTGAAAGGTAACCTTCGATGATGATCGACAATCTGCCGTATCGCCAGGTCGGTGCGGAGAATGTACGTCCGGGCGGCCTCATGTGCGTCGCCGATCACGCTTCCAACTACGTACCGCAGGGCATCGAACTGGGCATCGATCCGAAGCTCATGAACGAGCATATTGCGCTCGATATTGGCGTGGAGGGTATTGCGGAGCGTCTTTCCCGCCGCCACGACATGCCAGCCCACATCGCCTGCGTCAGCCGTCTCGTATGCGATTTCCACCGCCGGGAAGACGAGCCTGCCGTCGTTCCTGCGGAAAGTGACGGGCGGTTGATACCGGGGAACATTGGCGCCGATAAGGAAGCACGCCTCAATCTTTTCCATCGTCCTTACCACAGGGCGCTGGGCCAGATGATCGACCGGATCAGGCCGCGCATGATCGTGGCGGTGCACAGCTTCACGCCAAGCCTCGAGACGAGCGACGAAAAACGTCCCTGGCAGGTTGGGCTGCTCTACAACGAGGATGACCGTGCCGCACGCCACGCCATCCGCCTGTTCGAGGAGCAGGGGCTGACCGTGGGCGACAACCAGCCGTATTCGGGCAAGCAACTCAACGCCACGATGAACCGTCATGCAGAAGCGAATGGCATTCCCTATTGCACGGTCGAGATCCGGCAGGATCAGATTGTCACCGAAGCGGGGCAATCGCGCTGGGCGATGATGCTTGCCGACTTGGTGGGACGGGTCGCGCTCGAAGTCTAGGGGCGGGCCAAGCTTTCCTATGGGGCCGGCTATTGCACCGGTCGGCCATCCCGCTCTACTCATCGGCAAGCAGATCAGTCCCTCAGCCGTTCGGGCTGAGCTTGTCGAAGCCCTGTCCTTCCCCTTGGCGGCAATGGCGAAGGAAAGTGCAGCCCTTCGGCAAGCTCAGGGCGAACGTGGTAGGGAGGTTCCGGAGGTTTTCAGGTGGCAAAATTCGACAAATCGAGGCTCCCCAGTCGTCATGTTTCGGTCGGCCCCGAGCGCGCCCCGCATCGTTCCTATTACTACGCCATGGGTCTCACCGAGGAAGAAATCGCCCGTCCCTTCGTTGCCATTGCCAGTGCGGGAAACGACAGCGCGCCCTGCAACACTACGCTCAATGCGCAAGCCGATATTTGCCGGCAGGGAGTGAACGAGGCGGGCGGCATGCCCCGCCGGTTCAACACCATCACCGTGACCGACGGCATCGCCATGGGCCATCAGGGCATGAAAAGCTCGCTCGTCAGCCGCGAGGTGATTGCCGATAGCGTGGAACTGTCGGTGCGCGGCCATTGCTACGATGCGCTGGTCGGCTTTGCGGGTTGCGACAAGAGCCTGCCCGGCATGATGATGGCCATGCTGCGGCTCAATGTGCCGAGCATCTTCGTCTACGGCGGATCGATCCTGCCGGGGCGGTTCCACGACAAGGATGTGACGGTGGTCGATGTGTTCGAAGCCGTCGGCCAGCATGCGGCGGGAAATTGCCCGCTGAAGGAACTGACCGCGCTCGAAAAGGTGGCCTGTCCGGGCCATGGTGCCTGCGGCGGGCAGTTTACCGCCAATACCATGGCCTGCGTGGGCGAAGCCATAGGATTGTCTCTGCCAAACAGCAACATGGATCCGGCTCCTTACAAATCTCGTGAAGAGATCGCAGTGGCTGCTGGACGTCAGGTTATGCGACTGCTCGAGCATAACCTTCGGCCGCGCGACATCTGCACACGCGCCGCGTTCGAGAATGCCGCCCGGGTGGTTGCGGCCACCGGCGGCTCGACCAATGCGGCGTTGCATTTGCCGGCCATGGCCCATGAAGCGGGCATCGCTTTTGACCTTCATGATGTTGCAGAAATCTTCAAGTCGACGCCATACATCGCCGACCTGAAGCCGGGTGGAAAATATGTCGCCAAGGACATGCAAGAGGCAGGCGGCGTCTACATGGCGATGAAGACATTGCTGGATGGCGGCTTCCTCGATCCCGAACCCATGACCGTGACCGGCAGGACACTGGGCGAGAACCTCGAGAAAATTACCTGGAATCCAGACCAGAAGGTCTTCTACGATGTAGCAAGCCCGATCACTCCGACTGGCGGTGTGGTGGGTCTGAAGGGCACGCTCGCGCCTGAGGGTGCAATCGTCAAGGTTGCGGGAATGGAGCGGCTGCAATTCAACGGCCCGGCGCGGGTGTTCGAGTGCGAAGAAGACGCTTTCGAAGCGGTCGAGCAGCGGTGCATCGAGGAAGGGTGTGTCATTGTCATCCGCTATGAGGGGCCGAAGGGTGGTCCCGGCATGCGCGAAATGCTTGCGACCACGGCCGCGCTTTACGGACAGGGAATGGGCGAGAAAGTGGCGCTGATTACCGACGGGCGCT
>CAYPGL010000217.1:0-3645 GCA_964410035.1 uncultured Qipengyuania sp.
GTAAGTTCTCTCCAGTCTCGGGGATCTCACCTGCCTGTCGTCATGTATTCGGACAATCCTAAGCCGGAGCAAATCGTCAGCGCTATGCTTTCGGGTGCTCTCGATTACCTGACATATCCAATTGATGCAGACGCCGTTCGCAGCGCTTTTTCGAAGCTGGAATCCGAGGCGTATGCTAGGTTGGCGCGCGAGCGGAAATCCGCCGCGGCAGTGAAAAAGGTGAAGCTGCTGACTGAGCGTGAAGTTCAAGTTCTTCGGTGGGTCACCCAAGGTTACTCAAGCAAAGAGATCGCCAAGAAGCTCGAAATCAGCTCTCGCACTGTAGAGGTTCATCGAGCCCGGATCCTGGACAGGCTCAATGCTCGGTCAACCGCTGATGCTGTGCGGATCGCGATATACGCGGGGATGGACGAGTAATCAAAAGTCCCTGCTCTCTGAGCTCGAGAAGGAAGCTGCACCAACCAATCAAAAGGGCCTTTGCGGCGGTGGGAGCCTTCCCCTTCCCGCGACATACTGAAGTGGAGGAACTCACCGAGGCCACATAAGCGCCCGTCTTCGTCTGCTTGAGCGTGAACGTCATTGGTAGCGGCATGAGAGCCATGGCCGCAGATGTAAAAGCCCCACTGTCCAGCATTCTCTCGATGGACTCTTCGTCCGTAAATATCCGAACCGTATCCCTCAAAGGACGCGGAGCGAGCTGTGCGACATGCATTGCCTGCCGTAACAAAGCGCTGGGGGCTTCGCTTTCGAGGCTGCTACCTCGATCAAGAAGTTTTTCAATCAGATTGAACCACAGATTGGGTTCCAGTGGTTCAATATCATTCTTCATGGGTCAACCGCAGGGTAAGTTCGCGTTGCAAATTTAGCATCGCCTACCTCAGGTCCTGGCTGAAGCGCAACACCAGAAAGAGTGAATTGTGAATGTGTGTTCGTGAAAAGCCCAAGGAGGACGACTAGTCGCCCGCCATGCCATGTCCCCGTAGCAAATCGGGACAGGATGGAGGTGCTCGGTGTCCGCTCGCGGGGAGCCGCTGCTCACCTAACCCGCGGCAGTTAAAGAGCAACAGACACACTCGCAGCACGCCTAAAGCGCAGTTCTACGAATTATTCCGTTTATTCTCTTTTAGCAGGTTAGACATAAATCTGTATGGAAACTAGGCGATCCAATGTCGCATCGGGGGATCAGGCTTTGGAATGGCTGTTATTAGGTGAGGGCGAGAAGAAGCTCTCCTTGCCGATCTATCGCCAGCTCTTGGGCGGCCTATATCAGACCCCGCGCACTGTCATGGTGGGGTCAGGGGGCTGTATAGCATCTCTTGGCGGCTTAGCTGCCTTCCGCACAGGTGATTTTTGGATAGCAGCATTAACCCTCGCGGCTCTTCTGTTCGTGTTCATTGGTCTGTTCCGCCGATCATCGGTCTTTGACGAACTATCGCTCGAGGAAGCACTTCAGCTTGAGACGCTCTACTGGATTTCTGCACTGGGTTCTTCCTCGGCGGTGGGGGCGCTCAGTGCACGCGCCTTACTGGTAAGTAATACCCCGGTCGTACATCTTCTTGTCCTTGCCCTGGCGATGGCAACGATGGCGATCGCCCAGCGCAATTATTGCCGGCCCCGCCTGGTGGCCATGCAGCTTGCGTCGGTGGCTCTACCGGGAGCCTTCGCGTTATTGTCACACGGCGGGGTTGAGTACGGCATTCTCGGCGTTGGAGCAGTCGTGCTTTCGCTCATGATAGGCCGCACAGCATTTGCTCTTTGTTCCAACACACAAAAGAGCATTATCAAAGATCAGGAGCTAAGCGACCAGAACAAGCGCTTCGATGCGGCCTTGAACAATATGGCTCAGGGGCTCTGCATGTTCGATGCTGAGGGTCAACTGCTCGTCTGCAACGAAAAGTACCTGTCAATGTATGGGTTCTCAGCCGAAATAGTTCGGCCGGGCATCAGTCTCATCGATTTGCTTCAACACAGCATCGATGTCGGAAATCACGGGGGTGTGATCCTCGACGACCTCCATGACGGCTTTCTCGCGAAGATCAATCTGGGAGATGCTTCGACGTTCTGGAACGAACTGGAGGATGGTCGGACCATTGCCCTTTCGCACGAACACATGGCGTCCGGCGGGTGGGTCACTACGCACGAGGATATTACCGAGCGGAGACAGGCCGAGGCAAAGATAGCTTACATGGCCCGCCACGACGCGCTGACGGATCTTCCCAACCGCGTTTCGTTCCATGAGAGGCTCACCGAGGCACTGTCGCGCATTCCCGTGCACAAGCAAGTCGCCGTTCTGTGCCTGGATCTCGATCGGTTTAAATCGGTGAATGACACACTGGGCCACCCTGTCGGCGACGCACTTCTGCAGCAGGTCGCAGAAAGGCTGAAAGCAAGCGTTCGGGAGAATGATTGTGTCTCGCGGATCGGAGGCGACGAATTCGCCGTGATCCAGGCTCCGGCCAACCAGCCGGAAAGCGCGATCGCTCTCGCTGAACGAATTGTCTCGGCGCTGGGACGCTCTTTCTACGTTGGCACGCACCAGATCAGTATCGGCGCTAGCATCGGTATCTCGGTCGCACCGGCAGACAGTCTGGAAGCGAACCAGCTTCTGAAGAACGCGGACCTGGCACTCTATCAGGCGAAGGCGGAGGGGCGCGGTAACCACAGGTTCTTCCTTCCCGAGATGGATAGGAGGATGCAGTCCAGACGCTCTTTGGAGCTCGATCTCCGCAGGGCGGTCGTGGATGGCGAATTCGAGATGTACTATCAGCCGCTGGTCGGGACTTCCGACGGTCAGATTTCGGGGTTCGAAGCGCTGATACGCTGGAACCATCCGACCGAGGGTTTAATCCTGCCAGACCGGTTCATTTCCTTGGCAGAAGACATCGGCCTCATAGTTCCGATAGGTGAATGGGTCCTTCGCCAGGCATGTTCATTGGCTGCAACCTGGCCGTCCCACATCGGCGTTTCTGTTAATTTGTCTCCGGCGCAATTCAGAACGGGGGATCTCGTCCGCACCGTGACAACCGCACTGGCGGTCTCCGGTATTGACCCTTGTCGTCTGTATCTGGAGATCACAGAGGGAGTGCTGCTCGAGCATACCAATGAGACACTGAAAATTTTGCATAGCTTACGCGACCTGGGTGTCCGAATTGCGATGGATGATTTCGGGACGGGGTATTCAAGTCTGAGCTACTTGCGATCTTTTCCGTTCGACAAGATCAAGATCGATCAATCGTTCGTGCAGGATCTTTCTTCAGGCTCACAAGCACTTTCGATCATTCGTGCGGTCACTGATCTCGGTAGGAACCTCGGCATGACGACAACGGCAGAAGGTATCGAGACCGCAGAGCAACTCGAACAACTCCGAAAGGAAGGATGTTCTGAGGTGCAAGGTTATCATCTTGGACGGCCCATGAGCGCAGCAAGCGCCACCCAGCTCCTCTCCAAAGCTTTCTCGGAAGGCGGCTTGGAAGCAGCCTAGCGCTCTCTCTATGCCCAGACTTTTCGCAAAGAGACTGTGAACTGTATGTTCGTCGCTACGCTTGGCTATCAGAACACTACTGAATTACGGGAATACACGTATTCCATTGTCATGGAGTTGTTGGTTTATATCTGCGAAGTCACTGTTCAGCCTCGCCATCGCTC
>CAYPGL010000218.1:0-3644 GCA_964410035.1 uncultured Qipengyuania sp.
CCTAAAGGTCCGGGTTTGGTGATCGCCGTGCGAGCAGAGACGGCAAGAACGGGGTGGACAGCGAACATGAGTCCACTGCACCAGTGCACGCTTAGGGGTCTCAGAAACGCGACCCTTCAAGGTCTACATCTGCCTTTGACCAGATGACAGCGAAGTCAGTCTCGGCCTCATGCGTGGCCTTGCCTTGAGCCTTTAGCGTCTGGATTAGACCCGCCATTGACCATCCGTTTCGTGGGTAATCTTTCAGATCCTGGCGATACACAGCTTCCGCTTCCGCCGCGCGATCCGCGACCAGCAGGGCCTGCCCTAGGGATTGCCGGGTTGGATAATACCAAAACGGCGGCTCCATATAGGGCAGCTCATCCTGCAGCGAGACGGCGTCTTCGAACAGCGCGATCGCCTTATCATCATCGCGCTGCTTGAGCGCCATTTCACCTGCAAGCAGGCGGTGTGCGATGTTAAGCAGCACTGAAGCGGGATAATCCGAATTGTCGAGGAAGCGAATCTGCACGCTGTCCTTGGACTGTGCGAGCTGATCCAGCTCCACCTGCGCTTCGGTTGTGCGGCCCTTGTGAAGTAGCGCAAGACCGCGCGCATAGTTCATGATCGCCCGAGAATAATCGCGCGGGGTAGGCGGTTCGGGCTGCGCGAGTATCTCGTCCCACCGACCGAATTGCACCTGCGTGAGGAGCGGGATGGTCTTGAAGAACTCCACCGTCGGAAACTCCTCGATCTGCTCCATTCGGACATTAGCTGCGAGTTTCCGAGCGGATTCGAGAGCCATCGCGCTCTGACCCGACATGCTGGTCGCGGCCCACAGGAAATGAATGTTGTGCGGGTAGTAGAGCGCTGGATAGAATCCCTGCGCGTTGCACGCCGCAATATATTCCTCGTCGACGGCGGCGGCCCGGATGTTGGCCTTAGCTGCGTCGTCATAGCGACCGATGCGCCAGTAGATGTGCGCAGGCATGTGAACGAGGTGTCCAGATGCTGGAACCAGATCGAGCAATCTGTCCGCTTCATCCTCCGCGATGCCCGGCGTTTCCGACGCCTCGACCGCGTGAATATAGAGGTGCAGGGCGAGAGGGTGATTGGGACTGCGCTCAATGATATTCTCGAGCGCAGCGATTACCTTGCGCGTGTCCTCTTTGGGCAGACCGGCATCCGACCAGTAATCCCAGGGCATGAGGTTCATCAGCGATTCTGCGTAGATTGCACTCGCATCGTCGTCATCGGGGTGGGCTGTGACATATTGACCCATCGCGTCGGAATAGGCTTGGTCGAGCGGCTCTCGCCCCGTTTCGGGATCGCCGTTGTATCGCGCCGCCTGCGCTTCGATCAGCTGCTTCTCCGCTGGGCTGGCGGTGGATCGCAGTTCCATCGCCTTGCCGATGGCGGCGAAGGCCGATTTTCGTTCTTCCGGGCTCATAACCGCCTTGCCCTTGGCTGTGACGTTAATGTTGGGACCGGTCGCTAGCGCCTCACCCCAGAAACACATGGCGCACTGCGGAGCGAGCCTCTGTGCCGCACGGAACGACCGGATCGCTTCGGCATGATTGAAGCCGAACGCGAGCGCCAGTCCCTGATCAAAGTAGCGTTGAGCGTCCGCGCTGGATGTGGTGATCCGGCGGTGGTACTCGCCTAACCCTTCAAACAGAGGTGCGCCCGCAGATTCTACGAGCGCGGCGTTCTCGACCGCGACCATCTCGGTAACGTTTGCGGATCGTGTTTCGCCATATGCTTGTGTGCTTGGCGCGAGGCTCATCACAATCACGCTGGCACCGGCGACGAGTTTGGAACTGCTCATCTTGCTCTCCATGCAATCCGACCCGCGACAGAGATTATAGCATGGATTAGTCGACCGCCCTACTTAAGGCGCTCCAGCGCCAACGTCCGGAATGATGTCGTGAGCGAAAGGTCTGGATTTAGTGAGCACCGCGCAGAACCGGAACGGCCAGTTCGGAGTGGGAAACGGACATCGTTGAATGATCGACTTTCCCGCCTAGGTTGGCACAATTGCGACCGGCTTCTGTCCAAGGCGGACGGGCAATCGCTTCCTCCAGATTGTGACTTTGCGACAACAATCTAACAACTTGTCGTTTTAAGAGGTCGCGTCGGCCTGCTAACTTTGACTGTTAATTTGAACTTAAGCCTATCGGGCTGACGGCGGCGCAGATGGGCGTTTAAAAGGATCTCATAATGAAGAAACTAATGATGACCGGTACTGCCGTGGCTCTGGCGATTGGCGGTATGACGAGCCTGTCCGCTCAGGATGAGGGGGCGGAAGGAACCGAAGCCGTAGAACAGGTAAACGGGGCAATCGTGACCCGCGAGAATATTGACGAGGAACGTGTTGTTCTGGACGAGGAAGGCAATCCTGTTTTTGTTCTGGACGCGGATGGTAATCCTGTTCAGGCGTTGGACGATCTGGGTGAACCTGTCGTAGACGCAAATGGCAATCCTGTTTACCAAACCGCAACCGAAACCGTCACCTTAGGCTTTACGCAAACCGTCGAAACGCCTTCCGGCAACGTGCACACCATCACCAAGCAAGATGGCAGCCGCGCGATCGTGACCCACGAACGTCCCGAGAAAGCAGAGCGTGCTGAGCGCCCTGAGAAGCCTGAGAAGCCTGAGCGTCCCGAAAAGCCAGAAAAGCCAGAACGTCCGGGCAAACCGGGCTGACCTTCGACTTGATGGGCAGGACCAACTGAGCCCCGCCGTGTGAGGAGCAAGACTTTTCACACGGCGTCTCAGCGAGAAAAACAACCGGGGCTAAAAAATGCGCAAGTTCAAAAGTTCACTGCTGATGGCGGCTCTGCCAGCTGCAGCCATGATTACATCACCTGCGGCGGCGGATGAGTACGTTCAGATGAGCACCGGCGTTGACTATTCCTCGGGAGATTACGGCGAGACAATCGATACCGATTTCCTCGCAGTACCGGTCAGCATCAAATATCAGACAGAGAATTTCTATCTCCGCGCTTCCACTTCGTGGGTTGATGTTAAGGGGCCCGCAGGCTTCATCCCCGGTGATGGCGGTGTGACCCCAGACGCTAATGGAGGCGATGTCGTATCCCGCAACGGATTAGGCGACGTTAATCTGGCGGCTGGCTACAGCTTCTTTCTGGGCGGAAACACGTTTTTCGATGCGGTCGGCAAAGTGAAGTTGCCAACGGCTTCGGAAACCAAGTTTCTGGGAACTGGAAGCACTGACTTCACCGCACAAGGCGAATTGTTGCACAGCTTCGGCGATATCAGTGTCGGAGCGTTTGGCGGGCGGCGCTTCAACGGCACGAGCGATCTTTACGACTTGCGTGATGTATGGCTGGGCGGCGCTGGTGTTTATTATGCGAAAAACAAGGTATCGTTGGGCCTCGACTATGAGTGGCGCGAGGGTTCCATCGCTGGTTCGCCGGATCGGAGCGAGGCAACCGCATCGATCACTTACAAACTTAGCGAAGCACTGCGCTTGCAAGGTTACAGCTACACCGGCTTCACAGACGGAAGCCCGGATCTAGGTGGCGGATTGCAGGTTCTCCTGCGGTTCGGAGAATAGTGACGAAGCCTTGCGGCTGGGGGCATTTTTTGAACATCGTTGAAGACGGTTTTTAAGGGACGAGCGGCCGATATTTCTTCGACCG
>CAYPGL010000219.1:0-2205 GCA_964410035.1 uncultured Qipengyuania sp.
GGATGTTGCCCCATCTGCGGGATGGCGCTGGTGCCCGAGACGGTCAGTCTCGAGGATGGACCCGATGCTGTTGTGGTCGATATGACCCGCCGATTTTGGGTCAGCGCGCTC
Organism: uncultured Qipengyuania sp.; assembly: GCA_964410035.1. GTDB lineage: Bacteria > Pseudomonadota > Alphaproteobacteria > Sphingomonadales > Sphingomonadaceae > Qipengyuania. Next base: position 112 of record CAYPGL010000219.1, read on the forward strand.
TTCACCCTGCCGTTGTTCATTTACGCGATGAGCGACATGGTACCCGGAATCAGCTTCGACCGGCTGATTGAACCGGCGCGCGCCCAGTGGGCGCAACTGTTGCTAGCGACACCCGTAGTGCTGTGGGGTGGTTGGCCCTTCTTTGTGCGGGCGTGGCAATCGCTCCAAACCCGCAATCTCAACATGTTCACGCTCATCGGCTTCGGTGTGGCGATTGCTTTTCTGTTCAGCCTCATAGCCACACTCCTGCCAGATATATTTCCACCCGCCTTCCGCGATCACTCGGGCCGCGTCGGTGTCTATTACGAGGCGGCGGCAGTCATCACGACGCTTGTGCTGCTGGGCCAGGTGCTCGAACTCAGGGCTCGCGGCTCGACCTCGAGCGCCCTACGCGCGCTGCTCGAGCTCGCGCCGCCGACAGCGGTGAAAATCTACGGTGGCGGCGACGAGCGCGAAGTGTCGCTCGACCAATTGGCGAGCGGAGACCTGCTACGCGTTCGCCCGGGCGACAAGGTGCCTGTCGATGGCGAGGTGACCGAGGGCGCGAGCGCAATCGACGAGTCCATGATAAGCGGTGAGCCGTTGCCGGTTTCGAAGAAGGTCGGCGACCAGGTGATCGGCGGAACGGTCAACCAGACGGGCGGCTTTGTGATGCGCGCTGGCGCCGTCGGCAAGGACACGATGCTGTCCAAGATCGTCCAGATGGTTGCCGAGGCTCAGCGCAGCCGGGCACCAATCCAGCGCCTGGCCGACCAAGTCGCGGCCTGGTTCGTGCCTGCGGTGGTCGTGATCGCGGTTGTTACGTTTATCGTCTGGGCAATCTGGGGGCCATTTCCTGCGCTGGCCTATGCGCTGGTCAACGCGATCGCGGTTCTCATCATCGCCTGTCCGTGCGCGCTAGGCCTGGCAACGCCGATGTCGATCATGACCGGCACCGGCAAGGGCGCCCAGCACGGCATCCTCATTCGCAACGCCGAGGCGCTCGAGACCCTCGAAAAGATCGACACGCTGGTGGTCGACAAGACCGGCACGCTCACCATGGGCAAGCCCGATCTCGTAGCCGTGACCCCTCGCGATGGCCTCGATGAAGCGGATTTTCTTTCCGCTGTCGCTGCAGTCGAAGCGGGGAGCGAACATCCTCTCGCCCATGCTATCGTGGAAGGCGCCAAGGCACGAGGAGTGACATTCCAGGCGGCGTCGAACCTTTCTTCGACCACCGGTGAGGGTGTTGAGGCGCGTGTGGGATCGCGCCAGGTCGCTATCGGCAACGAGAAACTCATGCGTCGGCTGGGTATCGAGGATCCAGAATGGCTCGGCTCGGCAGAGGCAGGGCGCGCACAAGGCCAGACGGTAATGTTCGTCGCCATCGATGATGCGCCGGCAGGACTTATCGCGGTCGCCGACCCGATCAAGCCAACAAGCGCTGCGGCCATCCGGGCACTGCATCAGCGCGGAATCGACGTGGTGATGCTAACAGGGGATAGCCGCGCCACTGCCGAAGCCGTCGCACGCCAGATCGGTATCGACGAGGTCGAAGCCAACGTCTCGCCGGAAGACAAGCATCGCAAAGTCGAGGCTCTCAAGGCTTCTGGCAAGCGCGTTGCGATGGCCGGGGACGGCATCAACGACGCGCCCGCGCTGGCGGCTGCGGACGTCGGCATTGCAATGGGGACCGGTACCGATGTCGCGATCGAAAGCGCTGGTGTCACTCTAGTCCGCGGCGACCTAACCGGTGTGCTTCAGGCCATCGTCCTGTCGCGCGCCACCATGCGGAACATCCGCCAGAACCTCGTGTTCGCCTTTGGATACAACGCGCTCGGCATCCCGGTGGCAGCGGGAGTCCTTTTCCCTGCGTTCGGCCTGCTACTCAATCCGATGATTGCGGCAGCCGCGATGAGTCTCTCGTCGGTATCGGTTATTGCCAATGCCCTACGGCTGCGGGGGCTAGAGCTTCCCATATTGGACAAGGAGCGAGCATGATCGCCGCAACGGCAATCGGAATATCACTCTTCCTTGCGTCTCTGACCTTGCACCTCGCCATGCTGCGGTTGGCAAAGAATGTTTCGCCGCCGGGGCTGGCGCATGCTCGCTTGC
>CAYPGL010000219.1:2305-3640 GCA_964410035.1 uncultured Qipengyuania sp.
ACGACGGTAGGCTTGGGTGACATTTATCCGACCGATCACCTGAGGGTGATTGCGGGCATCGCGTCGCTGACCGGTTTCATCCTGATCAGCTGCACCGCACAGTACGTATACAAGACGATGAGCCAACAGGAGGATTGAATGGCCGACAACCATAACGCGGATCACCAGCAGCACCACGGTGGTGGGGGCAATTACTGGCGCTTCATGGCGATGGTGGCGACATCCACCGCGATCATGTTCGGCCTGATGTACCTCAATACGTACGAGCTCGATCACGTGTTCTGGAGCGAAACGCGCTTCTGGATGACTTTCGTTATGGGCGGCATGATGATGATCGTCATGCTTCTCTTCATGTGGGGCATGTACAAGGACAAGACCAAGAACTTCATCATCCTGGGCGTCGGTGCCCTGACCTTCGCGGTGGCGCTCTGGTTGGTTCGCAGCCAGGCGACCGTCAACGATGAAGAATATATGGCAGCGATGATTCCGCATCACTCTATCGCCGTTTTGACCAGTTCCCGAGCCGAGATCACCGATCCGCGTGTTCGCAAGCTCGCTGACGCCATCATCGAAGCTCAGATCAAGGAAATCGCCGAGATGAAGCTGTTGATCGAAGACATCGAGACCAACGGGGAGATGGGTGATGGCACCCCCTTGCCGGCACGGACCACTGACCTAACTCCGGAACTCTTGGAGGAAGCCAAAAAAGCGCTCGAACGACCTGTAGAGCCCGAAGTACGTGACGAAGTCACGGTTGGCGAGTAACATTCGCACAGTTTACCGACCTCAGACGCAGTGATCAGTACCGGCTCGTGGAGAACTGGCTTCAGGAGCCGGACGGCCGATATCAAATGGTAAATTTACCGCCTCGCAGCGCCGAGGTGGCCCCTCGGTGATGTGACTAAATGACTTCAGCTCGCTTGCAACGGGGAGGCATGGGCAAGGGGTATTCAGTGACGAACCCGATTTCGGACGTCACCTCAACGCTTACAGATTGATCTGAAACAACTTCAACTAATCAATCTTCTGCTATTCTTCGGCCAGTCAGAGGAGAGACCAATGAAAATCAACGCTTTCATGCTCGGCATCGCTACCGCGGCAGTCTTTGGGGTCGCTTGGGTGGCTTGCAGCCTCTTCGTTATGGGAGCGCCTCGGGCAATGATGCAAATGACAGGTCACATGGTCCACGCCGATTTCAGTCACATGAACTGGCAACTCAATTTTTCAGGCGTGGTTGTCGGCCTGCTTGCTTGGTCGATTGGCGCTGGGGTGATCGCCGGCCTGACTGCGGCTGTTTATAATCGGCTGGTAGACTGATGGAGACTTAGTCGGTCC
>CAYPGL010000220.1:0-3633 GCA_964410035.1 uncultured Qipengyuania sp.
CGAATACGCAACCGAAACCCGCGAGGAGCTGCTTTACGATAAGGCCAAGCTGCTCGCGAATGGTGACAAGTGGGAGCGCGCAATCGCCGCGAACCTTGAAGCCGACGCACCCTACCGCTAACCGCGCCGCAACCGAATCCGGGGCAACATGATCCATACTATCGCCTTTTACATGTTTGCGGTGCTCGTCATTGCATCGGCCGTGATGGTGATCACGGCACGCAATCCCGTGCACTCGGTGCTGTGGCTCATCCTTGCATTCTTCAACGCGGCCGGACTGATGGTCTTGGTAGGCGCGGAATTCATCGCGATGCTACTCGTAATCGTGTATGTCGGCGCAGTCGCGGTCTTGTTCCTATTCGTGGTCATGATGCTCGACATCGATGTGGCCGAATTGCGCGCTGGGTTTGTGAAGAACTTCCCACTCGGCATCGTAATCGCGCTAGTCTTGCTGGCCGAACTGGTGCTGGGCATCGGTGCTTATCAGGTCGGATCAATTGAGCTCGGCACGCCGATGGCAAGTGACGCACCTGCCATGCTGGAAAGCAATACGGGAGCGATCGGCGCGCTGCTCTATACGAAGTACCTGTTCCTGTTCGAAGCTGCGGGGCTTATCCTGCTGGTCGCGATGATCGGTGCGATCGTCCTGACGCATCGTCCGCCGAAGACCAAGCGCGGTCATCAGGATATCGGCAAGCAGAATCGTCGCAATCCAAACGAGGCGACCGTGATGAAGCAGCCCGATGTGGGTAGGGGGGTCGAACTGTGATCGGCATCGAACACTATGTCATCGTCAGTGCGATCCTGTTCGTGCTGGGAGTTCTCGGCATCTTCCTCAACCGAAAGAACATCATCGTCATCTTGATGGCAATCGAACTCATTCTGCTCGCGGTGAACATCAATCTCGTGGCGTTCAGTGCCTTCTTGGGCGACCTTGTCGGGCAGGTCTTTGCCATGTTCGTGCTGACCGTTGCCGCGGGTGAAGCGGCGATCGGACTGGCGATCCTCGTCATCTACTTCCGTGGCCGCGGCACGATCGCAGTCGACGATGCTAACCGGATGAAGGGATAAGCATCCGTGCAGACCTCCATTCTCCTAATCGTCTTCCTGCCGTTGCTCGCCGCGATAATTGCGGGCCTCGTCAACAAGACCGCGCCGAGCGTATTTGCAAAGGCGATCACGACGGGCGCGCTTTTTATCGCCTGTGCGTTGAGCTGGCCGATTTTCCTGGGTTTCGTTAACGGCAGCGCAGAAACCGACGTTGTACCGGTGCTGACGTGGGTACAGTCGGGTTCACTTTCCTTCGACTGGGCGCTGCGAATTGACACGCTGACCGCTGTTATGCTGGTGGTCATCACTACCGTTTCAGCGCTCGTCCACCTGTATAGCTGGGGCTATATGAAGGAAGACCCGGACCAGCCCAGATTCTTTGCCTATCTTTCGCTCTTCACCTTCGCAATGCTGATGCTGGTCACGGCCGATAACCTCGTCCAGATGTTCTTCGGTTGGGAAGGCGTCGGACTCGCCAGCTATTTGCTGATTGGCTTCTGGTTCAAAAAACCGAGTGCCAATGCTGCCGCTATCAAGGCCTTCGTAGTCAACCGCGTTGGCGACCTTGGCTTCATGATGGGCATATTCGGGACCTTCTGGGTATTCGGAACCGTCTCGATCCCTGAAATTCTCGCTGCCGCGCCAGGAATGAGCGGAGCGACAATCGGCTTCCTCGGTCTGCGCGTGCAGACGATGGACGTTCTCTGCATTCTCCTGTTCATCGGCGCGATGGGCAAGTCGGCACAGCTCGGTCTGCACACATGGCTTCCCGACGCGATGGAGGGCCCAACCCCGGTTTCAGCACTGATCCACGCGGCAACCATGGTAACCGCAGGCGTGTTCATGGTCTGCCGCCTGTCGCCCATGTTCGAGACCGCACCTGTTGCGCTCGCCATGGTGACCTTCATCGGCGCCGCTACCTGTATCTTCGCGGCAACCGTCGGCACTACGCAGTGGGATATCAAGCGCGTCATTGCTTATTCTACCTGTTCGCAGCTGGGATACATGTTCTTCGCCGCCGGCGTGGGCGCTTATGGCGCGGCGATGTTCCACCTGTTCACCCACGCCTTCTTCAAGGCGCTGCTGTTCCTGGGCGCCGGCTCGGTCATCCACGCGATGCACCACGAGCAGGATATGCGTTTTTATGGCGCCTTGCGTAAGGAGATTCCTTTTACCTTCTGGGCGATGATGGCCGGTACGCTGGCGATTACCGGGGTTGGCATTTATCACCTTGGCGCGGGTTTCGCCGGCTTCTGGTCGAAGGACGCAATTCTTGAGGTCGCTTATGGCCGCGGCACCGAACTAGGCAACTTTGCCTTCTGGACGGGGACGCTCGCAGCGCTGTTGACCAGCTTCTACAGCTGGCGCCTGATGTTCCTCACGTTCTGGGGCAAGCCGCGCTGGGCAGATAGCGAGCACATCCAGCATGCCGTCCATCACGGTCACGACGAGTCGGGCGAGCATAATCCGCCCGTACAGGAAGATGCGGGCCACGATGCCAAGCATCACGTTCCGTCTAAGGAATACGAGGCTGGTACTGCAGGCTATCACCCGCACGAAAGCCCGATCAGTATGCTCATTCCGCTGGTCGTGCTATCGCTTGGCGCGGTTTTCGCAGGCCAATTCTTTGCGCCCACATTCCTTGACAGCGAAGCGTTCTGGGCCGGATCTATCTTCTATAATGAAGCACTGATCCAAGAGATGCACAGCGTGCCGTACCTCGTAAAGTACGCAGCCTTCATCGTAATGCTGATCGGACTGTTCGTCGCGTGGCTTGCCTACATCAAGGATACTTCGATCCCCGCCAAGGCGGCCGAGCAGCTCGGACCGGTATACCGCTTTTTCTACAACAAGTGGTATTTCGACGAGCTATACCACTACCTGTTTGTGGTTCCCACCTTCTGGTTGGGCCGCCAGTTCTGGAAATTGGGCGACATTGGCACGATTGACCGCTTCGGTCCCAATGGCGTTGCGTGGATGATCGAGAAGGGCTCGGTCGGCGCCAAGCGCTTCCAGACCGGATATCTTTATAGCTACGCGCTGGTGATGCTCCTCGGGCTTGTTGCCGCCATCACCTGGGTGCTGTTCTGATGGAGTTCCCCATCCTCTCGCTGATGCTCGCCGTGCCGCTTTTCGCGGCCATCGCCTGCCTGTTCCTCAATGCTTCGAGCGCGCGCATGATTGCGCTGTTTGCGACGCTGATCGACCTCGCGCTTGGCGTTATGCTGTGGCTCAACTACGATATCGGCGGCGCCCAGTGGCAGTTTACCGAGCGTGCGCAGCTCTTTGCTGGCTTTCAGTACGCCCTCGGTATCGATGGCATCTCGCTGATGCTCATCATGCTCAGCGTCTTCCTGATGCCTATCTGCATCCTCGCCAGTTGGGATTCGATCACTAAGCGCGTCGGCGAATACATGGCTGCCTTCCTGCTCATGGAAGTGCTGATGATCGGCGTTTTTGCCGCGCAGGATCTGTTTCTGTTTTACATTTTCTTCGAGGCAGGTCTCATTCCGATGTACCTGATTATCGGGGTGTGGGGCGGCGATAATCGGATATACGCGAGCTATAAGTTCTTCCTCTACA
>CAYPGL010000221.1:0-3626 GCA_964410035.1 uncultured Qipengyuania sp.
GGTCGAACACAGGTTGCAGATGGTGGCCGACCAGCAGACCCACACACTGCCTGCGGACGAGGCATTGGAAAACGTCGCGCGGCTGGACGGATTTTCAGGTGGTTCCGCGTGGCTCGAACATATTGCCAGCCTTACCGGGCCGGTTGCGGAGCGATATGACGCGCTGCTGGCGGAGGACAGGATCTCGGTTCCTGCAGACAGTCCCCATCTTGCTGCAGACGATGCGGAGGCGAAGCTCGACCCTGCGCTGGAGGAACGTGTCCTCGGCTGGACCGATGGCCGGTATCCCCCGCTGAGAAGCACCGCCGCCTTGTCGGCTTTCGAAGCTATCCGCCCGACGCTGCTTGCCTCGCTTGCCGCTTCAGACGACCCGGAGCGTGCGGTTGCGCGGTGGGAAAGTCTCCTCGAAAGATTGAGGAGTGCGATCAACCTCTTTCGGCTGCTCGAAGCCCGTCCGGGCCTCATGCAATTGCTGGCCGACTGCCTGACCCTCGCTCCGCCGCTGGCCGATGCCATCGCGCGACGTCCCGAATTGGTGGATACCCTTATTGATCGGAGCGCGCTCGATCTGCCTGGTTCTCGCGCAGACCTGGCCGCCGCCATGCGCAGGGGCGAACGCGGAGACACTTACGAGGACCGGCTCGACCGCATCCGCATAGTGACTGGCGAAACCCGCTTCGCGCTGGGCGTGCAGTTGATAGAAGCCGCACACGATCCACTCGATATCGCGGCGGCGCTTTCGCGGGTGGCGGAAGCCGCACTCGACACTGCACAGGAAGCTGCAGCAGGGGAGTTTGCTCGTAAACACGGCAGGATCGAAGGATCCGAGTTGCTGGTGCTCGGCCTGGGGCGGCTCGGTGGCGGGGCTCTGACCCACGAATCCGATCTTGACATCATCTATCTATTTACTGGCAGTCACGAGACGGAAAGCGATGGCGAGAGGCCGCTGGGTGCGACGCTCTATTTCAACCGCTTGGCGCAGAGGGTCAGCGCCGCGCTTTCTGTCCCTACCGCGGAAGGGGCGCTTTACGAAGTGGACACCCGGCTCCGTCCGCAAGGCGCGCAAGGGCCACTGGCCGTAAGTCTCGAAAGCTTCGAGCGGTACCAGCAAGAAGACGCCTGGACCTGGGAGCATATGGCGCTCACCCGCGCACGGGTCCTGACCGGAAGCAATACAGCCAGGCGCAGAGTGCAAGCCATTCTGCAAGATGTACTATGCCGCGAGCGGGACCTGGATGCATTGCGCGCCGACCTGCTCAAGATGCGCGCGGAGATGGCGGCGCATAAACCCGCAAAAGGCCCGCTGGATGCCAAGCTTCTGCGCGGGGGACTGGTCGATCTCGAATTCCTCGTGCACTTTCTCCAGCTGCGCGACCGGCAGGGGCTTACCCCGCATCTCGAAGACGCCCTTTCGAAGTTTCCGGAATTGGATGGGCTCGCCGGCCCGCACCGCTTGATGACACGCCTGCTGGTGGGTACCCGCCTCCTTGCCCCGGCCCTTTCCGTCCCCGGCGAGGCGCCCGGCAACATCCTTGCGCGGTTGTGCGAGGCCAAGGATTTTGCCGATCTCATCGGCAACTTTGGCGAGGCGAGGCAGCAAGTTGCAGATACATGGAAATCGATTTTCGACGAGAGACTGGAGCTGGATCAATGACAACTTATGCAGAAGGCGACGCCTTTCCCGACTTCGAGATGGAAACGCCCGATGGGGGAACGATAACCAAGAGTGACCTCGCCGGCAGGAAAGCGGTCGTCTTCTTCTATCCGAAAGACAACACCCCGGGCTGCACGACGGAGGCGAAAGACTTCTCCGAACAGAAACCTGAGTTCGAAAAGGCGGATACCGCGCTTCTGGGCGTGAGCAAGGATTCCGCGAAGAAGCACCAGAACTTCATCGCCAAGCATGCTCTCACGGTAGATCTCGCCACCGACGCGGAGAAAAGCGGGCTTTCGGACCAGCTTGGCGTATGGGGCGAGAAGAAGAATTACGGACGTACCTATATGGGCATGATCCGTTCGACCTATCTGCTGGACGAAGAGGGCAAGATCCTCCGCATCTGGCCCAAGGTCCGCGTAAAAGGGCATGCCGAGGAGGTACTGGAAGCAGCACGATCCGCATGACCTCGGTCTCCCGCGCCATCCGTGATGCCTTGCTGACCGGCGCCAAGACGGCAAAGGTCTTCGCTGCCCGTAAGGTGGCGCGAGACTGGCGGCTCGGCCGGTTGGATTTCGCCTTCGACTGCACCATGCCGGATCGGCCCGCATGGCCAGCCCACGTCGAACTGCGCTTGCCGCGCGACATGCCAAGGCGCGGACGGGGCGGTTCGGAAAAGGGCCGCATCGCTCTATGGCATTCGCTCGCCCATATCGAGTTCGTCGCCATCGACCTCGCGCTTGATATGGCAGGGCGATTCGGCGAATCGATGGGCCAAGTGTTTGTTTCGGATTTCCTTTCTGTCGCCGCGGACGAAGCGATGCACTTCGCGATTCTCGAGCGGAAGCTCGATTCGCTTGAGTCTTTCTATGGGGCGTTGCCTGCGCACGACGGGTTGTGGAGTGCGGCGCGAGATACAGCACATGATGTGGCTGCCCGGCTTGCTATCGTTCCAATGGTGCTGGAGGCACGGGGGCTTGACGTAACTCCAGCCACCCTGACACGCGTTCGCGCACAAGGTGATGAAAACGGGGCTAAAATTCTGCAGCGAATCCTTGACGATGAAATTCGTCATGTTGCTTTTGGTGCCAAGCATTTCCGGGCAATCTGCGCAGCGCGCAGCGAGAACCCGCCGAAATCATGGCAAAATCTGGTCAAAAGACATTTTTCGGGGGGTCTGAAGCCACCATTCAACGACTCAGCGCGTTCGGCAGCCGGTTTATCGCGGGACTTCTACGCAGGTATTGCCTGATTAACCTTTTCCAGCAAAACCCAAACTCACGAGATGCCGGGGGGTTCCGGCGGAGTTGAAAAGAGATCGAAAAAGGCCGGGACGCCTCTTTCGATCCGGGACAAAAAGGCGCGGGAAACCGTGCCGGATGGACGGGTTTAGCATGATCACCAAGCGCATAACGCTGGCTTTCACTATGGCTGCAGCAGGTCTTTCGATGGCTGCCACTCCGGCACAGGCGGATACGAATGCCGCTGCTGCAGTGGGCGCCATCGACATGTCGAAGGTCACGGCGCAGGGCTCGGAAGACGGTGATGAACAGTTCACCGAACTATTCGCCCGTTGGGAAAATCCCAGCCAGCCGGTGGCGGCAATTCGTCCCCAGGTTTCGGTCCCTTCACGCATGCCGCTCCACGATGCACGCATGACCAGCGATTATGGCACCCGCACCCACCCGGTGCTCAAGCGCCGCATGGGCCACAAGGGTGTCGACCTTGCAGCCACCACCGGCACGCCGATCTATGCGACGGCGGACGGTTATGTCTCCAAGGCCGAGCCCTTCTCCAGCTACGGCAATTACGTTTCGATCGAACATGGCGCCCGCATCCAGACGCGGTATGCCCATATGTCGCGCATTGCGGTTTCTTCCGGTACCCGCGTCCGTAAGGGTGACGTCATCGGCTACGTCGGCTCGACCGGCCGCTCGACCGGTCCGCACCTCCATTATGAAGTCCGCATCGA